>JAJRTP010000561.1 GCA_024278255.1 Chloroflexota bacterium
AATCATGGTTCTTTTGGGGCCACGCCCCTTCCCGTCTTTGAGGCATACCAGGCGTGGCAGCGGCGGCTGGAACGACAGCCGGTCAAGTTTTTTATCAGGGAGCTGCCGGAACTGCTGCAAATGGCGCGGCAGGCGTTGGCCGATTATTTACACGCGGGACGGGATGATCTGGTGTATGTGCCCAATGCTACGTTTGGGGTCAACGTGGTGGCCCGCTCGTTACCGCTCGGCCCTGGGGATGAGGTGCTGACGACAAATCATGAGTATGGAGCCTGTACGCACGTGTGGCAGTTTCTCAGCAAGAAACGGGGCTTTGAATTGGTGGAACGGCCGTTACCCATCCCCCTGACCACGCCGGAAGTAGTGGCAGAACATTTCTGGCAAGGGGTGACGCCGCGGACGAAGGTGATTTATATCAGCCACATTACCTCGCCTACGGCCGTCACCCTCCCTGTAGCTGATATCTGCGCCCGCGCCCGTGAAGCCGGTATTCTGACAGTGGTAGATGGGGCGCACGCGCCGGGGCAGATTCCCTTGGATATGACGGCCGTTGGCGCGGACTTTTACACGGGGAACTGTCACAAATGGTTATGCGCTCCTAAAGGGTCGGCCTTCCTCTATGCCCGGCCGGAACGGCAGCATCTCATTGAGCCGTTGGTGGTGGGTTGGGGCTGGGGGGAAGATCGGGAATTCAGCTTTGGATCGGACTTTCTGGATTATTTGCAATGGCTGGGGACGCATGACCCGGCCGCTTACCTGACGGTTCCGGCAGCGATTGAATTTCAGGCGGCGCATGAGTGGACGGCCGTGCGCCAGCAGTGTCATACGCTGGCACGGGAAGCCCTGCTGCGCATCGGCGAGATGACCGGACTGCCGCCGCTTTACCCGCCAGACAGCCCCTTTTTCCAGCAAATGGCGGCCATCCCCCTGCCGCCCCAGCCAGACATTTACGCTTTTCAGGCGCGGCTGTATGATGAGTACAACATCGAGATACCGGGGATTGCTTGGCACGGCCGTCACTTCATCCGCATTTCGGTACAGGGGTACAACACGCAGTCTGACGTGGCTGCTTTGGTTACGGCCGTGGCGGAATTACTCTTTTGAATTATTGGCCCATCACAGATTCAATAGCAGTCAAAATCACATCCGACCGGTCAACCAGAATGTTGTGTGTGCTGCCCTCGGCAATGATAAATTGGCCTTGCGCGGATTGGGCAGCCAGGGCATTCAGCTTTTCGTGACGGGCAGCTTGCAAGCCAGCCAGCTCAGCATTGCCAGTGGTGTCCAGCACATCCGAACCGATGATGACCAGCGGAATGTCCTGGATGGTGCCTTGCTCGCGTACCAGGGCCATATGGTCGTCGTTGAGACGGCTGGCAAATTCCTGCGCTGACGCTGCCCACCACTGCGGCGCGGCGATGAAGGCATAGTACACGTCCGGATCGGCCGGTTTTGTGCCGATAAAGGGGGCGCTGCCGGCCATGTTTTCCGGGCCAATCAGCCGCAGCAGGCCGATTTGGGCCATGAATTGAAAACCTTTGAACAGTCCCACTGCCGTTTCCTGCTGCTGCCCCAGTTCTGAACTCATAAGCTCATTGTCAAATTCGGTAGCCGGGTCAACGAGTACCATACCGGCCATCTGGTCAGCATGTTGGGCGGCAAAAATACGGTCGGCCAGCCCGGCATGAGAAAAGCCAACCAGCACGTAGGACGGTTCGATTTGAGCAGTGCTGAGCAGAGCAGCCAGATCATCGGCGGCATCCTGGGGAGAACGGCCGTCCTCGGCCACAGCACTCCAGCCATAACCAGCCCGGTCATAGGCACACACCCGGTTGTTCGCGCTCAGTCGGGGCATCAGGTCCGCCCAATCGCTGGACCAACCGCCCTGCCCGGCATCGAGGATGATGGTGGGGCTACCTGTACCGGTGCAGAGGATGTGCATGTTACGGCCGTTCACCTCTACAATCTGTCCGGGGGGAGGGAATTGAGCGGCTGCGGCCGTTTCCGCTCGCGCCTCAAATAAAATCCCGATCACAATCACAAACAGCAGCCCAACCAGCAAGCCTGCTCCTATTCGTAAAGCCGTTCCCAAACATCCTTGCTTCATTGTTGTTTTTTCGTTCATCACACACTCCTTTTTTGCTTGAATGGATTTATTCTAATTGTGGCAGGGAAGTACGGCCGTTTCACCGGCCATTTAGCGGCGGGAGTATGTACCATCGGACAATGTACGAAGGGACAATATCAGGCAGGAGGAAAAAGTGTATAGTGGGAGCAGAACCAAATTTATGTGAGAGGAAAATCATGTCTGAACCCATTATCGAAGTAGAAAACTTCACAAAAACCTACGGCGATTTTCTGGCTGTAGATGACATCAGCTTTACCGTGCAGCGCGGCGAGATTTTTGGCCTGTTGGGGCCTAACGGCGCGGGCAAAACGAGTACAATGGAATGTCTGGAAGGATTACGCGCCCCCGACGGGGGCAAGATGCGCGTGGCCCACATGGACCCCACACGACAGCCGCACAAATTGCGTCACACCATTGGCGTGCAACTGCAATCAGGCGGCCTGCCGGAACACATCACCCCCCACGAAGCGATGCAGATGTTTAGCGCCTATCACCACGTCACGCCCCGGCCGGATTTATTGGAACGGTTGGGCCTGGCGGAAAAGCGGGACGTGCAATTTCAAAACCTGTCCACCGGGCAGCAGCGTCGTTTGGCTTTGGCCCTGGCTGTGGCTCACGACCCGGACGTGCTGTTCCTGGACGAGCCAACGGCCGGATTAGACGTTGCCTCCCGCGCCGAACTGCACACTTTGATGCGCGAACTGCAAGCCCAGGGCGCCACCATCCTGCTGGCGACACACGACATGGCCGAAGCAGAGGAAATGGCGGACCGGGTAGCCATCCTCCTGCGCGGCAAAATCGCCGCGGTGGACACGCCGCTGGCTCTCACGGCCGCCAGTGAAGGGCTGACCAAAATATCCATCCATACCGAGAAAGCCTGCTGCCTGACGGCCGTCCGGCCCTTTCCGGCTGTGCGCCAACGACTGGTCAATGACCCCTACACTATCTTTTTCAGCGACGACATTGGGCAAACGGTGGCGGCGTTGATTGCTTATGTGGCCGAAACGGCCGATACCCTGATTGATTTGCGGGTGGAACGGCCGTCACTGGAAGATCGCTTTCTTGAGTTAACGCAATAAGGGGCGATTTACAAAATCGCCCTACAGTTAAGGAGAAATCGCATGACCGCTTTTGCTACCCATTTCCGTTTTGAATTTAACACCGGCATCCGCAACAAAACCTTGCTGATGATGAACTACCTGCTGCCGCTGGGTTTTTTCCTGATGATGGGCTTCATCATGCCCGGCATCAACCCTGGTTTTCGGGCAACCATCATTCCGGCCATGGTGACGTTTGCTATTTTGGCGGCCACGCTGCTGGGCCTGCCCGATCCTCTGGTCAGTGCGCGGGAAAAGGGCATCTTCCGCAGCTACAAGATTAACGGCATCCCGGCTGCGTCCATTTTGTTCATCCCGGCCCTGACGACGGCGCT
>JAJRTP010000562.1 GCA_024278255.1 Chloroflexota bacterium
GTTAGTGTAGGAACCGCCATTGCAATGGTACGGGTCTTCCGTCTTGATTTCCGTGGCGATGTTGTCGCCGCCGCTAACGTAATACTCCACCTCGGTGCAGACACCGGGAGCAAAAGCGCCATTTTCCTGGCCTAATTGAGTGGCAGCATCACTGATAAAAATTTCGCCGCCAATCGTCCACGTGCCCACATTGCCGGGAGGCACGGTATCAATCAAGCCGTAGAATTTAACTTCCGGCGTGGACGTGCCGCCGGAACAATCGTTGGGGTCGGTAGTGCCGATTTCGATGGCCGCGTTGGTACTGCCAATGAATTTGACTTCGACGCAGCCGCCGACGAGGTAGGGGCCGTTTTCCTGTTCAAACTGGGTACTGGCGCCGGCCGTATAGGTCACGCCGTCTACCACCCAATCTCCCACCAAAGCGGCCGGGAAGCTGTCCACAATGCCTTTGACTTCGGTGTAAGCGGAAGGAGGATTACCGCCGTTACATTTGTAGCTGTTTTCGCTTTCGATTTCGACGGCCGTCATCGTGCCCGGATGATATTTCACTTCCACACATTGCCCGGCGGCAAATGCGCCATGTTCCTGCTGAAATTCGGTGCTGCCATCAGCCGTGTAGGTGACGCCATCTACAACCCAATCCCCTGTCAGCCCGGCGGGGAAGGATTGGAGGATACCGTAAATCTGCACGTACCCATCACCGGTGTCGTTACATTCGATGGGTTCTTTGCTTTCTATTTTTACGGCCGTATGATCTGTCGCGCTCACGTAATAAACTTCGGCGCAGGCCCCCACAGACAACAGGCCGTGTTCTTCTTCAATGGTGGTGGTGGCTACGGCCGTAAACGTCTGCCCCCCAATCCCCCACGCGCCCGTATTCCCGACCGGTCGGCTCTCTACCAGGCCGCGATGGCGCACCCCGCCGTCATCGTCGCCGGGGTCATCGTCATCCGCGCGCAACATCAGTGGCGACAACACCACCGCCAACAATACAGGCAACAACAAGAAAACAATCGTTCTCTTTCTCATACTTTACGCTCCTTGTTTTGGGATTTCCGATACTGCTAGGCAACAATACAAAAACAAAACTGCCAGATCGTGGAGAGTAGAATAAATCAGGAGAATTGTGCCAATTTCTCCTGCCGGGCCTGTGAAAGAATGAAAAGTATCAATCGCCACAATCTGGCAGCCTGTTCATCTGTCAAGTGACATTCAAACAGAAAAAGTAACGCGCAATTTTAATCGTCATCCTCCTCCTCACGTTCATTTTCCTCATGGCCGTCATCATCGTCATCACGTCCTTCCGACTCGTTCCCTTCCCGCTCGCCGTTTTCCCCGCCTTCTGTGCCGCCAATAGCTGTCAGACCGCGAGCCAACGCCTGCTTTTCCGCATCGGTCAGCCGGGCCGTAGGGTGCAGCAAAAGATATTGCGCCGGGGGCATCCCGCCTTCGTAGATGGCTTCGGATAATTCTTCCCCTTCTTCACCTTCGCCGCTCTGCCCCCAGGTAGAAAAGTTTAGCTCTTCCCGCCCCTCGTCCACTTCCCGCTGGATAAGCCAGGAGACGGGCGCTACGTTGGTATACCAGGGCCACTTTGTCTCATTGCTGTGGCAGTCGTAACAAGCCCGCACCGCCAAAGCCCGCGTTTCCGGGCTGTCCCAATTGGGTTCGCTGACGACGGGGGGATTGTTGTGATTACGGCCGTAAGGCACCAACTGCATCAACACAAACCCGCCCACAAACAAAACTAAAACCAAACCAATAATCTTCTTCATCCTTCACCTCCAACAAATTGAGTAGGGCAATTTTGAAAATTGCCCTACAATCTCTACGCTGCCTTGCGCCGCCGCGCCGCCCCCTTACCCGCTAAAATGCGGTAAAAGGTGAGAAACAGCACCAACAAACCGCTGCCCCAGAAAAGCGCCACCATCCGGGGCGAACCGCTGTCCGTACCGGCCATCACTCCATGGGCCGTCACTGCCGTAAAAGCAACAAACGTCAGATAATGCAGCTGCCGCCATTTCTTTTGGCCCAACTGCTTACGCCAATAAAAACTCAGCGTCGTTACAAACATCAGATAAAAACCAATGATACCCGCCCCCACCCATTCCGGGCGATAAGGCCCCACAAAGGGAATGAATAAATCAGCTAGCGTATAGGTATAATAACTGTCAAACAACAGCGCAACGATATGCAGCGCCGTCATCCCCAACGCGCCCCAGGCCAGCACATTGTGCATGGACAGAGAAAGCACGGCCGGAACCGTCTCCTTAATAATCTTGCTGCTGAGAAGCAGTCCCCACACGGTAGAGAGCGCCAGCAGCAGATAAGCCACCGTCCCGGCTGAGCGGGTAAAGTACCAGGATGTCTTATCGGTAATACCCAACGCGGCGCTCGTTTCCGTCAACGCCGATGAGTCCATTAAAAATTGACCGGCCCCCAGGACAATAACCCCCACGACCAGACCAACCAGCAAGCTGATGAGAAAGCTGCTAACTTGCGTGGTAACAGATGCTTTTTGTGTTTCTTGAGATAATGTAGACATTTATGTTCTCCGTAAATTATGAAGCAATGAGTCCTTGCATAGATTCTGTCATAAATAAATGTTCGTTTTGGGTGATGATAGCGCCAGCCAGAAGGGACTGTTGGGCGAGCGCTTGCCAACCCTGGACACTGCCCTGAACGAGTACGGCCGTAGCCCAAGCCTCAGCCATCGTCGCCTGCTCCGCCCAAACCGTCACCGTCAGGATGTCCGTTTGGGCCGGTTGGCCGGTGCGCGGGTCAATGAGATGGTGGGCGGTACGGCCGTTACGCTGCCAGCGCCGGTAATCAATCCCCGACGTCGCCAGGCTGGATTCCGCCAGCCACAGCGTCAGCAAATTGGCCTGCTCCGGCGCATCCTCCGTCCACGGCGCGGCGATGGCCACCGGCCAGCCAGGCCAGCCGCGCGGAGCCGCTCCCGCCGTCACATCGCCCCCCGCATCTACCAAGCACGGCCCCCACTGGGCCAGCAGTTCCACCACCTCCTGCGCCGTGAACCCCTTGCCGATGCCGCCCAAATCCAGGCGCATTCCCGGCGGCAGCCAAATGGCTTGCCTGTCCGCATCCAGCCCAATCTGCCGCCAGTTTCCCTGAAGGTGAGACGCACTTTGAAAGTGCGTCTCACCTGAATCTCGCATCAATGCAAAACTGCGGTCATACCCCGCCGCTTCCAGGGCATTCAGCAGCGTCGGATCAAACAAGCCCTGCGTCGCTTCTGCCTGCAAAACGGCGTCGCACACCACATTCCACAACAAATCAGACACGGGAACCCATTCCCCGGCACGGCCGTTCAACTGCGACAATTCACTCTCCGGCAAGAACCGGCTCAAAACCCGTTCGTTAAAAGCAAACAACGCCTCAGCCTGAGCAAAAGCGGTTACGGCCGTCTCCGGGTTCGTATCCAGCCATAATCCAATCTGGCTGCCCATAGCGCGGAAAGTGTGAGAGGGGTAAGAGGGTAATGATTTCATCGTGATTGGAGGTTAGAGATTGGAGATTGGAGATTTTGGCTATAGCGCCAATCTCCAATCTCCCAATCTCCCTATTTGGAAGATTTCGTCTGCGTCACCGGCGGCGGGGCCGGGGCTGCCGGAGCCGGGGCCGCCGGGCGGGGCGGCGGCGAGATGATTTGCGGGGAAACCGCCTGCGGGATAGGCTGCAAATTCAGATTCAAACCAGACCCTATCTGGGGCGCTGCCTCGCCGCCTGCCGGATTTACCGCTGCCGCCTGCCCTGGCGCTGCCGCCTGGCTTTGCGCCGGAACAACGGCCGGAGCTGGCTGGGTGGGCAAAGTGATAGGTACGTTGATGACAATTGGTTCGGGGGTTACGGCCGTAACCGTCTCCACCTCTGCCCCGGCCTGCGCGGCCAGAAGCTGCGTGCCCAGCAGCGCCGCCGCCA
>JAJRTP010000043.1 GCA_024278255.1 Chloroflexota bacterium
GCTTCTGAATAGTAAAATAACATACCACTATCACAATAAACCAACTCACGGATAAAATACAAAACAAAATCCGTGTTCCATTCATCCGTGAGTTAATTGCGAAGGAGACACTATGCGCCGCAGCGCACCACGGAGTACGAAAACAACTCTCTCACCCTCTTGTTCTCTGCGTCCTCTGTGTCTTTGCGGTTATTTATAAAGGAGATCACAAAGCATGTTCAAACATCTGCTAGTCCCGCTCGACAGCTCCCAATTTGCCGAAAACGCGCTGGAATATGCCCTTTCCCTGGCCCAGCATTACGACAGCCAGATCACCTTACTCCACGTCGTTGCCCAGGAATGGGAAGCGGAAATGCGCGCCGAACTGCCTAACATCGAAGACATCGCCGAAGGAACTGAAACCCGCAGCGCTGTCACTTATCTGTCTGCTAAAGAAAAAGAACTGAAAGAAAAAGGATACAATGCCGTTGCGCTCGTCCAAAAAGGCGAACCCGTGTCCAGAACAATTTTGGACACAGCCCAATCAGAAGGGGCAGACACCATCGTTATGAGCAGCCACGGCTTTACCGGCCTGAAACGGCTCATGTTCGGCAACGTGGCTGAAAAAGTCATCCAGCACGCGCAAATTCCGGTTTTATTGATACGGCCGTCTGAAGAAGAATAATTGCGGCATCAGCCAACATAAAGTATTCTTATGCAATAATTACACAACAATAAAATTTCCATGCGAGAAGGAGAAGATCAACCATGCGCTACCTTCGCAAATACGTCCGCATAATAGATGGTTTCACAGAGGCATTGGGAAAAATTTCCATGTATCTGGTCATTATTACCGTTATTGTCGGTTTTACCAATGTCGTATTACGCTATCTTGGCCGCTTTGTAGGCGTGCGACTAACCTCTAACTTCGTTATTGAACTGCAATGGTATCTCTACTCATTAATTTTCTTCTTTGGCTTTGCTTACATACTCAAACATAACATAAACGTCCGGGTTGACTTTTGGTTCGGTGAGCAAAGCCCCAAACGTAAAGCCATGATTGATTTTGTAGGACACTGGCTGGCCCTGGTACCCTTTTGCATTATTGCCTTGTGGGTCACAATCCCGCCGGTTCTAACGTCCTGGGGGCTGCGCTTTGATGGAACCTGGGGAGCCTGGGAACTTTCGCCCGACCCGGACGGGCTGCCCCGCGCGCCTATCAAGACATTTATCATACTGGCCTTCATTTCCCTGCTACTCCAGGCTTTCGCCGAACTCGTCAAACTCTACGGCACCCTCACAGATGACCGCGACCTGGTCCCCGAAGGTTATGTAGAACCTGACGCGCCTATCCGCATAGAATAATTTCATAAAAACATCTGATACAAAAGAACTCATCTTATGCAACGAAGCAGGAGAAATTAACGAATGAACTTTGAATGGCTGGCCATCGTCATGTTTGTCCTATTTCTATTCCTCATTCTTAGCGGCTATCCGGTGGCTTACTCCTTTGCCGGTACAGCCATAGCTTTTGGTGCGTTAGGCTTGGCTTTGGGCGCATTTGACCTGAATTTGCTCAAGCTGTTGCCCAACCGCTGGTTTGGGGCTATGTCCGATTTTACGCTGTTGGCTATACCATTTTTTGTATTTATGGGGGCGATTTTTGAGAAGTCGGGGCTGGCAGAAAAATTATTAAAGACGATTGGTATATTACTCGGCCCCATGCGCGGCGGTTTAGCGCTGGCAGCCGTATTTGTCGGCACCCTTCTGGCCGCCGCCACCGGTGTTGTAGCCGCTACCGTCATCGTTATGGGCCTCTTATCCCTGCCCATTATGGTCCACTATAAATATAATCATAAGCTGGCTACGGGTGTCATCATTGCCTCCGGTACGCTGGCTCAGCTTTTACCACCCAGTCTGGTATTGGTTGTACTCAGTTCTCAAGTGGGCGTTTCCGTCGGCGATTTATTTTTGGGGGCCTTGATTCCGGGTCTTATGCTGGCCGGCCTTTACGCACTCTATGTCGTTTACGTAGCCTGGAGACGGCCGGATGACGCCCCGGCCCTGCCACCCGAAGCCCGCACCCTGAAAGGCTGGCCCTTAGCCCGGGAAGCGCTCATTTCTGTTGTCCCGCCTCTGCTATTAATATTTGCGGTATTGGGCAGTATTTTCACCGGAATCGCCACCCCCACAGAAGCCGGCGCTGTCGGCGCGGCTGGCGCTACCCTCCTGGCCATCGCCAATCGTCAATTTAACTGGGACATCGTAAAAGGCGCTGCCCGATCTACTTCCAATATCACCGCTCTGGTCCTCATGATTTTGTTTGCCTCTACTTTTTTCGGGCTGGTATTTGACGGCCTGGGCGGGCAAAATTGGGTAACAGATTTGCTGGCCGGCCTACCCGGCGGCTATTGGGGCTTTGTCATCTTCTCTAATATCGCTGTGTTTTTGTTAGGTATCAATCTGGAATTTCTGGAAATCAGCTTTATTGTGATGCCTCTGTTTGTTCCGGCTGCCCAAATTTTGGGCGTAGACCTGGTCTGGTTTAGTGTTATGATGGCGATTAACCTGAATATGGCTTTTATTTCGCCACCGGTTGGTTTTTCTTTATTCTATCTGCAATCGGTAGCTCCGCCGGAAGTGGAAACGCTGGATATTCACAAAGGGGCCATACCGTTTATGGGGCTGCAAGGTGTGGGTCTGGTTCTGGTCATGCTGCTGCCGCAAACTGTTTTGTGGTTGGTTAACAGAGGCGGGTAATGCAGCGCGATTTCCCAAAGCACTCTTGATATAAAAGAGGCGCGTAGAAAAATCTACGCGCCTCTTTTTAGTTTTTGTGAAGACTACCGTTAATTTTGCAAAGAACCCTGCGTGTAGGCGGCGTAAACGGCTTCATTAGCGCTGAACCATTTCTGGATGCTGTCACGGAAACCCTTCCATTCGGCAAAGATGGCTTTGAAATCACCATCAGCCTGAGAAAGTTCGTCATACAAGGAGAAGGCAGCCTCTTCTGATGCCTTGAGGATTTCATTGCTGAACACGCGCAGTTGCACACCAGCATCTACCAAACGCTGCAACGCTTCCTGGTTCCGGGCATCGTAAAGAGCCATCATTTCCAGGTTAGACTGGTAAGCGGCCGTTTCCAAAGCTGCCTGATATTCTTCCGGCAGTTCATTGAATTTTTCCAGATTCACTTGTATTTCTAACGTGGGGGCCGGTTCCCACCAGCCAGGGGCATAGTAAAATTTAGAAGCTTCATGGAAGCCCAGTTTCTCATCGTCGTAAGGGCCTACCCATTCAGCGGCATCAATGGCGCCCGTTTGCAATGCCTGGAAAATTTCCCCACCGGCAATAACCTGCACGGTCACGCCCAGCTTATTCATCACCTGGCCGCCCAGACCGGGGATACGCATTTTCAATCCCTGCATATCGGCGATGGTTTCCACTTCTTTGTTGAACCAGCCACCCATCTGCTGCCCGGTGTTGCCCGCCGGGAACTGAATGACGCCAAACTTGTCGGCGTAAAGTTGACGCATCAAATCCAAGCCACCGCCCTGATACAACCAGGCATTTTGCTGCCGGTAGTTAAAACCGAAGGGCAATGCCGTACCGAAAGCTGCCGCCGGACTTTTACCGATGTAATAATAGGAGGCCGTATGGCCCACAGGTACAGCGCCTTGCTCAACGACATTCAACACTTCCAAACCGGGAGCCAATTCTCCCGCCGAGCGCACATCAATCGTGAATTTGCCCCCAGTGATAGCCGCTACCCGCTTCCCCACAAGTTCAGCGCCACCAAAAAGGGTATCCAAGGAAGGCGGCCAACTCGTAGCCATTTGCCAGGATACTTCCGGCAATGACGAATCATTGGCCACAGCTTCAGTGATGGTTGCAGCGTCCGTTACGGGTGCATCCTCAGCTTGGTTGCTGCTACAGCCAACTAACCCAATAGTCGCAGCGCCTACAGCGCCTTTTGCTGCCAATCCTAAAAAGTTTCTCCGGTCCATACGTTCCTCCTCTTATTTTGTTAATTTGCCAGTCGGCAATCGGATTAAGGTTGAACCTATTGTATTAACAGATGGTGAGTTTTGTCAAAAATTGGTGTCTGGCGGTTACACGGCATACCAGGCGGTAATCTCTCTTCAAGAAGTTGGATCGAATTTGTAGCGGATACCGTCGGGGGTTTTGAGTTCACGCCAGCCGTATTGATGGAGGCTGATTTTACCGTCACGGCCGTATCCCAGCATCTCTCGTTCCATTTCCGGGGCAGCGTACACGGCCGTCTCCTCAAAAAGTGCTACCGGATTCATCCCCAACTGCCGGGCCACGTGATAATAAACCGCCAAACCCACCTTCACCTGCCGCCCTTCAGGAATCGTATAGTTCGCCATCACATACCCCGTCAGGCCGCTGTACAACCAGTCAGAAGATTTTTCACGGGCCGCCAGGGTCGCTGCTCGATGGCCGAAAATACCAAAAACAGAACGCTGCTCTGGGGTCAAACTTTCCAGAAACCGGTCGCGCTGATCCGGAGTAAGGACAGTAAATCGAGTAACTATCTGGCGCAGTTGCTCATCTGTATTATCCGGCAGCGGCGCGGCGTAATAGGCCACCATATTGATGGCAGACAATACGGCCGTAGCCTCCTCTATTAGAATGTGTAACGCATTTCCATTTTGCATTTGGCGGGTACTGGTTATGAGAAAACGGCCGTATTCTGGGGGTATACGGCCGTTACACTTTCAACCAAATTCAGACCGGCAGCTAAAAATCTTCCAGATCGACACCGTCTTCCGCCACATCCTTCATCTCTGTATAAAGGAAAATAACGTGCCGGATAGGGCCATCATCTGCATGAATCATATGTTCAATCTGCAAGATTTTGTACGCCAGACCCGGCATCATATCAATGCCCCAAAATGTCGGGTTTAACGTATCGCCCACGTGAAAAGCCATAAAAGGCACATCATCTGCAAAAGAAACAACCTTCTTACTGCCCTGATACACATAAACCTCATATTTTTTATCGCCCATCATTTCCTCACTTATTTGAGTATTACAGTCCTATTTCACAATATTAACTAATCTACCTTTGACCACAATCACTTTGCGCGGCTCTTTACCTTCCAGCCAGTGCTGAATCTTCTCTGAAGACAAGGCGATCTCTCGCAACGTTTCATCCGGCAAGCCTGCTTCCACCCCAATTTTGTCGCGCACCTTACCGTTTACCTGCACCACCAGGGTGATGGCGTCCTCTTTGGCAATTTCCGCGTCCCACTCCGGCCAGGGCTGTTGGTGGATGCTGTACGGCCGTCCCCGCTGCGCCCACAACTCCTCAGTGATGTGCGGGGCGATGGGGGCCAGCAGCAGGAGCAGGTTGTCAATACCTTCATCCCAGGCGGCCTGGCTGACGTTTTGTTTCCGTTTGGCGTCGGTCAGGCTGTTGCGCAGTTCCATGATGGCGGCTACGGCCGTATTAAAGGAAAACGTCTCCAAATCCTCCCCCACCTTGCGAATCGTCTGGTGCGTCTTGCGTCGCAAACTGCGCGTCGCCTGAGCCTCTTCCTGTCCCGGTTCATAAGCCGTCAACGCCAAATCCCACACGTCATTCAGCAGCCGGTACGGCCCCTTGATGCCGCCATAATTCCACGGGCCGCCCTGATCCCATTTGGCAAAGAACATCAGGTACGTGCGCACCGTATCCGCGCCATACTCCTGCACCAGCGCGTCCGGGGCCACCACATTGCCCCGCGACTTAGACATCTTCTCCCCGTCCTCGCCCAGCACCATCCCCTGGTTGTACAGACGCAGCATCGGCTCGTCAAAATCCACCAGCCCCATTTCCCGCATCGCCTTTGTAAAGAAGCGGGTGTAAATCAGGTGCATCGTAGCGTGTTCCACCCCGCCGGTATACTGATCCACCGGCAGCCAATAATCCCCTTCCACCGGGTCAAACGGCCCTCCATCATAATCCGGACTCAGATAGCGGTATTGGTACCAACTGGAACACATAAACGTATCCATCGTATCCGTCTCCCGCAAGGCCGGTTCGCCACAGATGGGACAAGTGGTATGCAAAAAGCCCTCATGGAATTTGAGTGGACTTTCCCCCGTCGGCGTAAATTCTACATCTTCCGGCAGTTCCACCGGCAGATCCTCGTCCGGCACCGGCACCGCCCCATGTTCCGGGCAGTACACCACAGGAATCGGCGCGCCCCAATACCGCTGGCGGCTGATCAACCAATCCCGCAAGCGATAATTGACGGCCGCTTCACCCAATCCCTGTTCCGCCAGCCAATCCGTCACCATTTGCACCGCTTCACTGGCCGGCGTGCCGCTAAACTGGCCGGAATTAACCAACACACCTTCCGTTTTGGAAACATACGCTTCTTCCAGTGGGCCATCCTCATCCGTTCGCCCCGGCGCGCGGATCACTTCGATGATTTCCAGGCCAAACTTTTTAGCAAACTCAAAGTCACGCTCATCGTGGGCCGGCACCGCCATAATCGCCCCGGAGCCGTAGCTCATCAGCACATAATCGGCGATCCAAATGGGGATACGGGCCTGATTGACCGGGTTGATGGCATACGCGCCGGTAAAAACGCCGGTTTTTTCCCGGTCGGCCGTTTCCCGGTCAATGTCCGTCAGCCGCTCCGCCTGCTCCCGGTAGGTTAACACCGTATCGGCCTGCTCTGGCGTGGTAATCTCATCCACCAGAGGATGTTCCGGGGCCAATACCATGAAGGTAGCCCCCCACAACGTATCCGGCCGGGTGGTGAAAATCTCAATGGGATGGCCCATCTCCGTATGGAAAATCACGTCTGCCCCGGTAGATTTGCCAATCCAATTGGTCTGCATCGTCTTGACCCGCTCCGGCCAATCAATTTCACTGAAATCCAGCAGTTCTTCGGCATAATCGGTCGTCTTGAAGAACCACTGCTCCAAATCTTTCTTGATGACCGGCGTACCGCACCGTTCACAGTGACGATCATCGCCCCAAACCTGTTCGCGGGCCAGGGTGGTGTTACAGTTGGGGCAAAAATCCACGGCCGACATCTTGCGGTAGGCCAATCCCATCTCGATCAGCTTTTTGAAGAACCACTGCGTCCATTTGTAGTAAGAGGGATCGGCGGAAATGGCTTCCCGTTCCCAATCAAACATCGCTCCCATACTGCGCAGTTGGCCGCGCATCCGTTCAATGTTGGCAAATGTCCAGATTTTGGGATGGATGTTGTTTTTAATGGCCGCGTTTTCGGCCGGCAGGCCAAAAGCGTCAAAGCCAATGGGGAAGAGGACGTTAAATCCCTTCATGCGCATATACCGCGCCCGCGCGTCAGAAGGCGTCATGGCGTACCAATGCCCAATGTGCAAATCCCCGGAGGGGTAGGGCAGCAGCGTCAGGGCATAATGCTTCGGCTGCCTCTCGTCAATCACCTGCCGGTACAGGCCGGTTTATTCCCATTGCTTCTGCCATTTGGCTTCTACTTCGTTTGGATTATACGTTTCGCTCATATGGTTTTCCTTTGTGAGATGACAACAGATTGAGAAAGAAACAGATGGGATCAACCGGACAAATCTGTTTCTTTCTTAATCTGCTGTACTCTTTTTCAAAAAAGCGGCCGCTTTCGGCGCAAAATCATCTGCATTCTTTTGAGCGGCACTGTGGCCGCCGGTTTCGTAGGTTTCCAGTTGGATGTGGGGAATACGCTGAACGTATTTTTGGGCGTATTCGTAAGGGATAACCGGGTCGTCTTTGGCCCAAGCCAGAAGGACGGGCTGGATCAGGTCTGCCAGATCGTCCAGGCTGCGGCGGGCGGGTGCGGTGAGGATGAGTTTGCTGATGCGGTCTGGATGGGTCACGGCCGTATCCAAAGCCACCCCGCCGCCCCAACTCTTGCCCATGAGGACGGCCGTTTCCGCCCCCAACCCGGCCATAATCTGAAGTACGGCATCTACGGCCGTGCCATTCGTCAACCGCTGCGGCTTCTGCAACACACTTTGGCCCCAGCCCGGCATATCCACGCTCACCACCCAAAAGCCAGCCTCCGCCAGTGGGGCCATCAGCGGCTCCCAGGTATGCCAGCCATTCCGCTGGCTGTAACCATGAATGCCTAACACCAGCGGGCTGCCCTGCTTCCCGGCTGATTTGGCAAAAACATTGGCGTATTCGGTATCAATAAATAGTGTGTTCATAGACGTGATTACCAATCTAAAAAACAAAAAGCCCCTCTCGTTCAGAGACGAAAAGGGCTTCCGCGGTACCACTCTGATTTGATGGTTTTTATCTTGCTGCTTTTAGTGGACCTAAAGGGACTCGAACCCTTGACCTCTACAATGCCATTGTAGCGCTCTCCCAACTGAGCTATAGGCCCGTAACGTGCTACCGACAAGGCGTAATTTTAACGCATTCGGATTTTTCAGGCAAAAAACCATCCACTCAAAGTACGTAACGGGTACGGCCGTCGCGGGCTAGTTCTCAGTATTCAGTATTCAGTTTTCAGTATTCAGTGTTCAGTTTTCAGTGAACGATTTACTGACCACTGAAAACTGCATACTGCACACTGATCCAGTTCACCGGCGAAGCTCACAAGCGAGTTCAGGGCCAAAATCTGCCGCGCTTCCAGCCAATGGCGCCACTCTCTGAGTTTCACTGAACACTAAAAACTGTCCACTGAAAACTGAAACGCCCCTACTACTCCTGCTCACAGCTTGTCTTTATACAGTTGTAAAATGGACCTGAGGAGACTCGAACTCCTGACCTCTACAGTGCGATTGTAGCGCTCTCCCAACTGAGCTACAGGCCCCGGAAAAGAGATTGGTATGGTAGCGTAGGCACGGAGTGTTGTCAAGAATTTTTACGGCCGTTATACTCCCCTCTAACCCATCCAGGCAAAGGAGAAGACCTTGGAAAAATATACTGTATCCCTCGAATACTGCGTACCTTGAGATTATTGTGCGCGCGCCGTCCGTGTGGCGGATGAGATTTTAACTGATTACCAGCACGTTATCGAGACATTTACCTTTATCACCAGTTCCGGTGGCGCTTTTGAATTCAAAGTGAATGGCGACCTGCTCTATTCTAAAAAAGAGACCAAACGGCACGTTGAACCGGGTGAAATTTTGCAGTTGTTCCGAGAGTATATTGATCCCGGCATTGAGCCATATCCACGAAGTAAGTGAAAGTGAGGGGTGAGGGGATGGGGAGATTAAAAAGTCACTCGTCCTCGTACTGGTAAAAACCTTCACCGGTTTTACGGCCGAGTTTTCGGGCGGCTACCATACGCTTAAGCAAGGGAGACGGCCGGTAGCGGTCTTCGCCCCACTCGGCAAACAAACCATTCATCACGCCCAACACCGTATCCAGGCC
>JAJRTP010000563.1 GCA_024278255.1 Chloroflexota bacterium
AGACAAACTCGTCATCCACGGCAATCCCCCAGGGGCCATCCCCTTCCGGGCTGAATTGGCCGGGATCAGAGCCGGGGCCGCCCCAGCTATTGAGCAGCGCGCCGCCCGCATCGTACACCTGCACCCGTTGGTTGCCCGAATCCAGCACGTAAATCGTGCCGTCATCCGCCACGGCCATATTGCGCGGGGCGAACAACTGATCGTCTGCCGCACCCGGTATGCCTGATTCATTCAAGACCAGAGCCGGGGCGACTTCTATCTGTCCTTCGGCAAATGGTTCCTCGATTTCTGTGGTGTTAACGGCCGCGACGCCATAATCCCATAATTGGGCCAGCGCATCCCGGCGGATGTAAAGGCGCAGTTCATCCCGCAGCGGCCATTGGCTGTCCGTGAATGTGTTGCCAAACGTCTCGCCATACTTCGTATAATCACGATAAAAGAAAATATCCCAGATAGATTGGCGCACGTCCGGGTTGAGCAGACCCCGTTTCACCGTCCCTTCCGGCGCGTTGGGATCGCCAAAAATCGCGTTCCATGAAATCTGGCGGTAATCTTCCATGGGCCACCAGAGGTAAGTGTACGTTTTGTAGTCGTAATTGTTGCCCAGAATACGATCCGCTTCGTCCCAGGCGCTGCGCCCGGCAATGATGACGGGAGATTCGGTCAGTTGGGCGGTGGGCGTTTCGCCGAAGAAGACGCGGTTAGGGTAATTGCGCATGTACCAGGTGAAAGGCCAGCTTACGCCGCTGCCGCCAAAAGCTACTTTGATGCCGTTGTCCCCGTTGAGCCGCCAGGAGAGGTCGTCAATCTGGCTAAGGACGGGGTCTTTGGCAGCGGGGGCGGCGTGGGCGTAGACCATAAATTCGCGCACGGAATCTTTGTTGGGGAAGGAGGCCATGTAGCTGAAGCGGATGGTGAGCAGACTGAGCAGGGCAAAAACGGCCAGTACGGTCAGGGTTTGGCGCAGGCTTCTGTCCGGTAGTTTCTCTTTGGCTCGCCGCCAGAGGTAGAAGATGAGGCCGGCGACGACGAGGATGCCCAGGATACGGCCGTATCCCGTCAAAGCGGCTACCTGCTGGCTGCCCAGACGCAAACTGCCTTGCAAAAAGGGCATCAGCGCCGCAAACACGGCAATGATAAGCAGCAGCGTCAGTCCACCGTAAATTAAAGCCTGCCGGGAAAACAGTTCATGCCACGTGAAGTTACGCAGTTTTTCATTAAAGTACCAGCCGGCCAGCAAGGCCATCGGGATGACAAAATGAGCGCTGAGCCAGGGCATTTTCTCCCCGGCATAGCTGTAGGCTAACCAGGTTAGAATCAGCCACCAGGTTACGGCGGGAACAAAATCCAGGACGAGGCTGCCGTTAAACAAGCTGCCAAAGCCGCCGTCGTCGGGGCGCACCTGACGGCGGCGGACAAAAAACCAGTACAATATGCCCGCCCCCAGAATCAGCAGTCCCACAATCAGGCCTGGAATTTTAGTTGCCTCGATGCCGATGATGATATTGTTGACATTGTAAGCCCAATTGACGAGGCTATAGCCGAGCATGGCCAGCAAAATGAGGACTACCCAGTAACCCACAATCCGGTTCAAATGTTTTTTGATCAGCCAGAGACGCATCGCCAACAGGGAGAAGATGAGCGGCAAAAATTCGTAGAAGGGGACGATGAAGAGGTAGTAGAACCAGGGCTGACCGCCCCGCTGTACGTATTGTTGATCCAGCCAATAGCCCAATGAGCCGACAGTACCGGTGGTCAGGCCGTTCCAGTTAGTGAAGACGGAAGTGAAGAGAACGGCGAAGATGGCGTAGTAGATAACGGCCGCAATCAGCCATTTACGCGCATTCCACCATAACCCCACCAGAATACTGACAACAAAAGTCAGGGCCACAAATCCGGCCGTCATCAGGATAGCCGAATCGAGGAATGCTTGTTGGCAAGTGGGGTTGATTAGCCGGTTGAAGGCCAACTGGAAGGCGTTCATTGTTTCCTGGCCTTCCAGCAAACAGTTGTTAAAGGTGTAGTCCTGGGGATTGCCCCCGGCCATTTTCACCAGAAGGGGAGCTGTCAGGGGCAGGATGAGGGTGGAAAAGAGGATGATGAGGTCAAACTCGCCGTAGTTGTCAATGTGGGGCCGCATTTTGCGCACGCCGAGGAACAATCCCAGTCCCAGCACGCCCGCGCCGGCTACCATGACCCAGCCCAATGCTTTTTCGGCGCTGGTCGTGTCGCTTACGGCCGTATCCGGTGTGGCGCTGGGATCGGCGGCAAAGGGTTCATCAGTTTCTGTGGTTTCGGCTGTGCCATTTTCTGCTGCCAATCGCTGACCGACAAAGCCGCCGCCCAATAAAAGCAGGCCGAGCAGCACGACCAGTAACGGCCGTGACAAATCAGACATATGTTTGCGGAACCAGGGCGCGGCCCAAAGTTGGGGGATCAGGCGAATAACCAGCCAGCCGCCAAACACCGCCACGTAAATAAAAGCTACTTCCTTGGTAGCAAACATCAGCGACAGGGCAGCGGCAAATAGCCAGAGGTACTTTTCCTGCCGGTCGCGTAAATAATACCAGACGGCCAGCACTGTCAAAACGGCAAAAACGATGACGTAAATATCGTGCCGGATGTAGCGAGAATAGTAGAGAATGAAGGGAGAAATAAGGAAAAGAAAGCTGGTAAACAACGCGCCAATCTTGCCAATCCAGGGGCGGAAAAAGTAGGGGGAAATCACCAGAAAGATGCCAAACAGAGCGACCGGCAGACGGGCGGTAAAGTCGTTGGGCCCAAAAAGCCAATAGGAGAGGGCGGTAATATGGAAGAGAAACGGCCCGTGCATCAACGGCGTGTGGCTGAACCCTTCGCCGTTGTAAAACTGGTAGGAAAATTGGGTGTGCAGGCTTTCGTCGTGGCTCATCACCCGCGCTCCCAACAGGTAGAATCGGCTAACGATGGCGACGATGATGAAAGCGATGTAGATCGCTTTTTCCCAATCCAGATTGAGGCTGGCCAGCAACGGCCGTGACAGCCAGTCGTTTGTTGTTTCTTGCGATGCGGGTGTAGTCAACTCACTCATATCTTCTCTCTTCCGATTAGTTTGGTTTAGTTTGATGTGATGGGCGGACGGGCGGTTGGCGGTGCGGGTGTCGCCTGAATGTCCAGTGGAGCAGATTGGGCTACGGCCGTACCCGCCAACTTTTCTGATTTCGGATTACTGAATACTGAAAACTGATTACTGCTCACCGATCCAAGCTGGGCCAAAGTGGCGGTTGGTTCATGGATAAAAGTGGCCGTAGCCGCCATCATTGTCGGTGTGGCGTTGGTAATGGCTGCCTGCCGCGATTGGTACAATCCCGCTGAACCCAGGAATAAAACCAGAACCAGAGCTAATGCCGCCACAGATCGCTGCCAGGTAAGACCCGGCCAGGGATACGGCCGTTGCCGGGGAATAGCAGGCATCAGTTGGGGGATACGGCCGTAAGCCGGGGCTGTCGTTTCCTGCAAAGTCGTCCGCACCAGCCGCCCTACTTCCCGTTCCTGGTGCAGGGCCAGCCGCAGCGCTTCATCCCGTACCGCTTTTTGTTCTACCGCCTCTCGTTCTGCCGGGGGCAGCAAATTCAAAACATATTCTTGAAGTTGGTTCGTATCAATCATGTTATTCAATCACCCCATCCAACAATTCCCGCAGCGCCTTGTGCGCCAGCCGCATTCGGGATTCGGCCGTTTTGGTAGGGATGCCCAGAATCTGGCCGATTTCGGCGTAGGCCAGCCCCTGGTAGTAACGGAGGACGGCCGTTTCCCGCAGTTTAGGCGACAGTTTTTGCAGCGCATCCCACACCACCTGCTGCTTCTCACTCAGATTCAACGCCTCATCCGGCGAGAGCGTCTCGTGATCGGTCACGTCCCGGTTGGTGAGCTGGTTCAGGGAAAACGTGGGCAGCCATTTGCGCCGCCGTTTATTGCGGCAGCGGCTGATGGCAATGCGGTACAACCACGTCTTGAAAGCCGATTTGTTCGGGTCATAATCCGCCAATTTGCGGAAGGCGTAAGCAAAGCTGTCCTGCAACACCTCTTCCGCATCTTCCTTATTTTGCAGCAGGCTCATATTCAGCCGGTAAATCATCGTCGCATACTGGTTATACAAGGCCACATAGGCTGATTCCTCACCAACCAGGCAGCGCTCAATTAATACCTGCACCTGCGCATCGGCATAGGCGGGTGTTTGGGGCCAGGTGGTGGGTTGGTCGGTGAGTAGTGTCATAAAGAATTCTATTCCTGAACCAAATCTGCCCGCACCCAAAATACAACCGGGTCAGGCTGGATGGCATCCGGCGATTCATGGAAGAACCAC
>JAJRTP010000564.1 GCA_024278255.1 Chloroflexota bacterium
CTTCTTGCCATTCTTTTCATCTTCAGACATGTGCTGCTCCTTGCCAATGTAGGGCGATTTCGGAAATCGCCTCAGCTGTGGTCATCAATTGTTCATGGAGGACGAATTATACAGAAGCTCGCCCGATTACCCAATTGCCATGCTATAATATCGTCATGAGCGACCTAACCAATCCGCATGACCGCTTCTTCAAAGAGACATTTTCCCGCATTGAAGTGGCTCGCGATTTGCTGGCAAATTATTTACCCCCGGAAGTTGTGGCTCTTCTCAACCTGGATACGCTGGAAGCCCAATCGGACACTTTTATTGATGCCGATTTGCAGGAGCAGTTTGCTGATTTGCTCTACAAGGTAGAATTGGTAGACGGCCGTCCTGCGTATGTCTACATCTTGCTGGAACACAAAAGCTACCCGGACCCGGACACGCCGTTTCAGGTGTTGCGGTATGAGATGCGTATTTGGGAGAATGATTGGCGTAACGGGGAAGAACTACGGCCGATCATTCCGCTGGTATTGTATCACGGCCGTGATCAGTGGCGTGTGGCGACAGATTTTGGCGGTTTGTTTGCGGGGGATGAGGCGTTACGGCCGTATTGGCCCCAGGCGCGTTACGAACTGCTTGACCTTTCCGGTTACAGCGACGCCGAAATTGTAGGCGCGGCTCATCTGCGTATTAGCTTGCTGGTCATGCGCTATATTCTCGATCCGGCTTTGCGTGAACACCTGGCAGACATATTTGCTTTGTTTCACGAATTGTCTGAGAGTCGGACGGCGCTGGAATATTTGCGTACTGTGCTATACTATATGGGACAAGCGGCCCGGCATTTACAGCCGGAAGAGATGGTGACAACTGTGCGAAAAATGTTGGCCGAGGAAGGAAATGAAATTATGCAAACGGTAGCTGAACACTGGATAGAACAAGGCATTGAGCAAGGCATTGAGCAGGGCATTGAGCAGGGTATTGATCAGGGCTTGCGAGAAGCTGTTCTAGACAATTTGTTGGTGCGTTTTGGCAGTATTCCCCTGGAAATGGAGGAAAAGATAGCTGCTGTTAGTGACGCCGACCAATTACGCTACTTGCGTCGCCAGGCTATTTTGGTGGAAGACCTGGACGAGTTTGCCGTTTTGTTGTCAGAGAGTTCGGCAAGCGCCGACGAATAACGCTATTTTACTGATTTTCCCCAGCCCCCGCCCCCCGGTGTCTCGATTACCAACACATCTCCCGCTTCCAGGCGCCGGCTGAATTTGCCGGGCAGAGAGATGGTTTGACCCTGGCGGATGAGGTAATTCTTTCCGGCTGCGCCGGGTTGCCCGCCCTGGAGGGGATACGGCCGTAATACCCTGCGCTCACTGGTCACCGTTACATTCACCGGCGTCAAAAAACGAATCTGCCGCACCAACCCATCCCCGCCTGTATGCTTACCCTTTCCCCCAGAACCGGCCCGCAACCGGTACGCCTCAACGCGGATGGGAAACTGATATTCTAGCGCCTCCACCGGCGTATTTAGTGTATTGCTCATGTGGACGTGCATCCCACTGCCCCCGTCTGCCTTCTCCCCGGCCCCCGCCCCGCCGCCAATCGTCTCGTAATAGGCGAACTGTGTCATCTTGTCAGAAGAAGTTCCCCCAAACGTCAAATTATTCATCGTTCCCTGGCTGGCGGCGGGGATGACGCTGGGCAGCGCCTGGGCCAGTGCGCCGAAGACGACGTCGGTGATCCGTTGGGAGGTTTCTACGTTGCCAGCGGCGACGGCGTGAGGGGGCTGGGGGTCGAGCAGCGATCCGGGCGGAATGGTGATGGTGACCGGGGCAAACGCTCCCTCGTTCATGGGCAGGTCGGTTTGCAGCAGGGCCAGGGCGGTGCAGCGCACGCAGTAGGCTACGGCCGATTGGGCGATGGCGGGGACGGCGTTAAGGTTGCCGGCGACGGCCGTACTCGTTCCGCTAAAATCTACCGCCATCTGGCTGCCGCTGACGGTGATGGTGGCCTGAATGGGAATTGGTTCGCTGTCCGGCTGACCGTCATCATCCAGATAGTCGCGGAAGGTGTAACGGCCGTCCGGGATTTGGCTGATGGCGGCTTCGGTCATTTTCTTCGCGTAGGCAATAAGAGCTTCAGCGTGAAGTTGTGCTTCGATACGGCCGTAACGGGACACAATCTCGTGCAGCCGCTGTTCGCCGATGGCGTGAGCCGCCAGTTGGGCGTTCAGGTCACCGTTCCGTTCCTCCGGCGTGCGCACATTGCGCAGGATGAGCCGCCATACCGCCTCATTGCGCTGTCCTGCTTCTACCAGCTTCAGCGGCGGAATGATGATTCCTTCCTGGTAAATTTCAGTAGAGAGAGGCATAGAGCCGGGAGCCATGCCGCCTACGTCGGCGTGGTGGGCGCGGCTGGCAACGAAGAATGACGGGGTGACAAGGTGACTCGGTGACTGGGTGATAAATACTGGGGAAATTAGGGTAATGTCGGGGAGGTGGTTGCCGCCCTGGTAGGGGTCGTTAACGATGACGACGTCGCCGGGCTGAAAGGGAGCGCATTCCCGGATGGTGGCCTGGACGGAAGCGGGCATAGCCCCCAGATGGACAGGAATATGCGCGGCCTGGGCCAGCATACGGCCGTCTCCCAGAAAGACCGCGCAGCTAAAGTCCAGCCGTTCCTTGATGTTGGGACTGTAAGCGGCCCGTTCCAGAGTGACGCCCATCTCTTCCGCTACGGAGCCGAAAAGGTGGCGGTAAATGGAAAGAGCGGCGGCCGTTGGTTGTGTACTCATGCCGCCGATTATGGGGCCGTTTTTCTGAAACGGCAAGGTACGTTTTGTTTTGCCGGGGTTTTGTTACAATACGACAACGCTCAACTGATAAGGAGAAGATATGTCCCGGACTGTTACTGTTTTGCTTGGTTTGTTTGTGCTGATTGCCGCTGTCTACCTGGTTTTCTGGTGGAAGGCTGAACCGGCTGCCGATGTGCCATTTTTTGCTGGCAGCGAGGGCGTTCTGGTAATTGCCCATCAGGGTGGTGAACGGTTGTATCCCAGTGAAACGATGTTTGCCTTTGACAGGGCGGTGGCAATGGGTGTGGATGTTCTGGAAATGGATGTTCACAGCACGGCCGACGGTGTGTTGGTTTTGATGCACGATGCTACGGTGGATCGCACGACAGACGGCCGTGGCGCCATCAAGGAAATGACCTTCGCCGAGATTCAGGCGCTGGATGCCGGTTATTACTGGACGGATGATGACGGGCAGACATACCCCTACCGGGAACAGGGGATTACTGTGCCTGCGTTGGAAGAACTGTTTCAGGCGTATCCCGATATGTTGATGAATATTGAATTGAAACAGCAGGAGCCGAGCATTGTACGGCCGTTTTGCGACCTGGTACATGAATACGAAATGCAGGACAAAGTCCTCATGGCCACATTTCACCCGGACGTGATGGATGAATTTCGCCAGACCTGCCCTGACGTAGCTACTTCTATGGTGCAAAAGGAAATCTTACCCCTATGGCTTTTGAGCAAAGTGGGCCTGGAAGAATTGTACACGCCGGCTGGTGAGGCGATTCAGGCGCCGTTGACCACGACCCTGCCGGTGTTGGGCGAGGTGGTCATCCTGACGGAGTCGTTTATCGAGGACGCGCACCGGCGTAATGTGCAGGTTCATGCCTGGACGATTGACGATCCGGTAGAAATGGAGCGCTTGATTGAGAAAGGGATTGACGGCATTATCACCGACCGGCCTGATCTATTGCTGGATGTATTAGATCGCTGAAAAGCTGTCTAAATTGGAGAAGATTATGCGTTTACCGAACAGACCATTTGCGGATCAGGGGGGCGTTGTAGTGTTGGCCCATCGCGGCTGGAGCGGCCGTTTCCCGGAAAATACGATGCTGGCCTTCAGCAAGGCGGCAGAACTGCCCATTGACGGGCTGGAAATGGACATCCACAGTACGCGGGATGGTGTGTTGGTGGTGTGTCACGATCCCACGGTAGACCGGACGACAAATGGTACAGGGCCGATACAGAGTTTATCATTGGCCGAATTACAGCAACTGGACGCCGGTTACCAATTTACCCGCGACGACGGCCAGACGTACCCTTTTCGCGGTCAGGGGGTAACAATTCCCACGCTGGCGGAGGTGTTTGACGCATTTCCCCATTTGTGGATTAACGTGGACATTAAACAGGAGGAGCCGACTGTTGTACGGCCGTTTTGCCAACTGATCCGTGACTATGATTTGAGTGAAAATTTGTGCGTTGGTTCTTTCTCCAACAAAAACATTAAAGGATTCCGCCGCGCCTGCCCGGAAGTAGTGCGCGTCGCTTCGCTGTTGGAGACTTTGTGGTTGTACTTGTTGAGCAAAATCCACCTGGATGGCTTGTATCGGGGGTGGGCGCACGCCATGCAAGTGCCGCCAGTGGAGGAGAAATACCATATAACTATAGTGACGCCCCGTTTTGTCCAGGCGGCTCATCGGAATAATA
Source organism: Chloroflexota bacterium (assembly GCA_024278255.1). Lineage (GTDB taxonomy): Bacteria > Chloroflexota > Anaerolineae > Promineifilales > Promineifilaceae > JAJRTP01. Next base: position 4,481 of record JAJRTP010000564.1, read on the forward strand.
CGGCCGTTCACCTCTGGACAATCAACGAAAAAGAAGAAATGCGCCGCTTCATTGATATGGGCGTGGACGGCCTCATCAGCGATTTCCCGGATCGGGCGTTAGAAGTTTTGGGGCGTTTGTAACAGGTGTTAATCAACATTCCCTCTTTTTGCGCTATAATGAGAGTAATCTTTTACATTGGTTAAGATGGTTTAGTGAGGCAGGCGATCATAGATAAGAGTCCAAATGGAGTTGATGATGACGACAGCAGCAATCTCTACAATGGCAGAAATTGCCGGAACGTTAAAGATGACCGAAGATGACCTGTTCCGTCAGGCTTTGGTAAGTTTTTTGACCGAGCAGAAGCGGGAAATATTACAGCGCCGACTAAACATTCTGACCCGTTATGCCGTGACATCCATTGCGGATTTGGAAGACCGGATTGCTCAAGGGGAAGTTGCCGAACATCCAGCCTGGGAAGATTTAATTGTTGCCGAAAATCTGGCCGCCCATCTGGAGGAATTGGATGTCTATCTCGAAAATTTACGAGACGCTTAGAGACGTTTCGCAACATGAGTTTGGCGACATCGTCGTTAGCGCCCAGATTATCTCTCTGCCAACAGGTATGCCGCTTAAATTACGTCTTGACATTGTAGATGGCTCTTTGTTGGACGTATTCATCTCAGTTAGCGGGCGGTATTCATATCATTGGGAACGCCGTTTGATCCCGGCCAATGATCTTTATCGCCACGATAATGCGCCGCATAAGAAATGGCAGCATGTAACGACCTTCCCCAAACATTTTCATGATGGCAGTGAAGATAATGTGATTGAGAGTCGCATCAGCGATATTCCAGAGGATGCTATACGCGAATTTTTGACATTTGTCCGTGACAAGTTGTTGAGTTCAACTGAGAGCTAAATTGACCAGACTGTGTTCCCGTCCGGGCCGAAGCTGAAGATGAGCTTGCCTACGTCTTCCATCTCCGTTTCCAGGTGGACGGGGCGGCTCCAGACAGCGTACATGTTTTCCAGCGTGGCTTCCAGGTAGGCCCGATCCAGATCAATCCCTTCGTGCCGGTGCTGTAAATACAGTTCCCCCCGGTTGGCATAGTTGGCGTCTGTCACGTCAATGATGGGCTGGCCGAAATTGGTCAGTTGAAAGAGTAGTTTTTGTTTGATTTTCTGGAAGCTGCGGCTGGCGATTTCGTATTCTTCCATGTGTTCGTTGTACTCAAAAGTGAATAGTTTGTGTTCGCGGGCAAATTCTTCGGTGAGGAAGGCGTCAATGAAACCCACGTCGTTGTAGATGCGGCGCACTTCAAATACTTTGTCCAGCCCTTGTCCCAACTGCGTGTCCCAGTTTTCTTTGGTTTTGCGGTCTTCGCAGTTTTCGTATTCCGGGCCAAAGGTGCCCCGGTTCCAGCGGTCTTCAATGTCCAGGAAGAGTTGGTAGCCCAGGCGGTAGGGGTTGAGACGGCCGTGCTGTGCCGCCACCGTTCCCGAATGATGTTCCGCATAATCAATCAATTCTTCCGGTTCCAGAAAGTGGTTGGTCATCAGGCGGGTGTGCCAGAAGACCGCCCAGCCCTCATTCATGATTTTAGTCTGCCGCTGCGGGGCAAAGTAGTAGGATTCTTCCCGGACGATGCCCAGGATGTCCCGCTGCCAGTTTTCCAGCGGGGCGTATTCCAAAAGGAAGAGCAGGACGTCCCGTTCCGGCTGTTCGGGGACGTTTTTGCGCTGGTCGCGGGCTTCTTCCAGTTTGCGTTGCTGCTCGGCGATAAAGTCGGGCGGGTTGATGTAGCTGTCCATGTACGCTTTGGCCTTAATTTTTTTGACGGGGGCCGTTTCTTTTTCCTCTTCGGCCACTGGTTCGGGACGGCGTTTGATGCCGGGAGCGTGGATGTCTATCAGGTTGTCCAGGGAGAGGCAGGCGTCGAGGAAGGTTTCTACGGTTTCACGGCCGTATCGTTCCATATAGTTTCGCACGCGCGCCGCATGATTCGCCATCTCATCCAGCATCTTGCGGTTGGTGTGGGCAAACCAGTAATTGTGAGTGAAAAAGTCCGCGTGGCCGCAGACGTGGGCCATCACCAGCTTCTGGTCTACCATCAGGTTGCTTTGCAGCAGGTAAGCGTAAATGGGTGCGGTATTGAGCACCATTTCGTAGATACGGTGCAGGCCGTAAGCGTAGCTTTTGGCAAGCCGCTCATATTCCATGCCAAATCGCCAGTGGGGATAGCGCACCGGAAAGCCATCATACGCCGCCAGCAGGTTGACGGTCTTGTAATCTACCATCTCGTAGCGCACTTCGGAAAAGTCCAGCCCGTAACCCCGCGCAATTTCTTCGATATGTTGCTGCAATTCTGCCAGTTCGCCGTTGATGATCATTTATTCGTCCCGTTATCGGTAATCGGTAGGCAGTGAACTGAATACCGATTACTGATTACTGATTACCGCTTAAAGTCCCTTCCCTAAAAACGTCTTAATAGCGTCAAAAATTGCCTCACGGTCGTTGATTTTGGTGCCGATTAGCTTTTCGTCTTCGATGGAATTGACAGTTTCCATAAACATACGGCCGTACCCCCCCGGAACCTGCCCATAGCCAAATAAATTAACCGGCGGAATCAAACTGTCCACCAGCAATTCCCGGCACAGCTTGTCGTCATTGCCGCCAAAGTTTTCCCCGTCGGAAAAGTGGAAGGCATACATATTCCACTCCGCCGGGTCATACTCTTCGTGGATAATCTTCTTGCACAACTGGTAGGCGGAGGA
>JAJRTP010000565.1 GCA_024278255.1 Chloroflexota bacterium
CGCAGTCCTGTGACTGCACGGAAAACTACTGGGTGCTTTTTTAATCTTGTATATCGAAATATCATGTCTCTATCCTAGAGCATGTTTTATTATGAAACAAATCTACTGATAACTGAACACTGAAAAGGAGACCCATGACTATCAAATTCGGAACAGACGGCTGGCGTGCCGTTATTAGTGAAACTTTTACATTTGCCAACTTGCGGCTGGTAGCTCAGGCTATCGCCGATTTTATTTTGGAGGAGGACGGCCGTAACCCCAGCGTGATCATCGGTTTTGACACCCGTTTTTTGTCAGACCGATATGCCTCGGAAGTAGCTCGCGTGATGGCGGCTAATCACATTGATACCTGGCTGGCCCGCGCCGATACGCCCACGCCGGCCATCAGTTACACCGTCCACAACAAAAAGGCGACGGCCGGGGTGATGATTACCGCCAGCCACAACGCGCCCCGCTACAACGGCGTCAAACTCAAAGCCAGTTTTGGCGGCGCGGCCAGCCCGGCCCAGCACCAGCGCGTCGAGCAGCTATTGGACCGCAATTTGGCGCGGGCGCACGGGCCTAACCTGATGGATTTTCAGGAAGCCACCCGGCAGGATCGTATCCATAAATTTGACCCTTCCTGGGCTTACTACGAACATCTCAGCACCCTGGTTGACCTGGACTGCATCTCGGCCGGAGAACTGCGGCTGGTGGCGGATGGCATGTATGGCTCCGGGCGGGGCGTTTTTGGCGAGATGCTGGCGCGGGGGCGTAGTCACGTGCGCAACATCCGGCATGAAATGAACCCCGGCTTCGGCGGGATCCATCCCGAACCGATTGCCCAGCATTTGGGACTGCTCATCTCTACTATTCAGGCCGGGCATTGGGATGTGGGACTGGCGACGGACGGGGACGCAGACCGCATCGGCGCAGTGGACGCGCAGGGAAATTTTGTAGACCCGCATCGCATTTTTGCCCTGGTTTTGCGCTATCTGTTGGAAAAGCGGGATGTGCGGGGTAAAGTGGTGCGCACCGTCTCTACCACGCGCATGATTGACCGCATCGCGGCGCAGCACGGCCTGGAACTGGTGGAAACGCCGGTGGGCTTTAACCACATTGCCGATCTGATGATTGCCAATGGTGTGGTAATGGGCGGCGAGGAGTCGGGCGGTATGAGCATCCAGGGGCATATCCCGGAGGGGGACGGCATTCTGCTGGGGCTGCTGCTGCTGGAAGTGATGGCAGACGCCAAAGCCCCGCTGCATGAACTGGTGGCGGATTTGCTGGCCCAGTACGGTCCGGCCCAATATGCCCGCACGGACATGCCGCTTTCTCGTCCGGTGGAGAAGAAGCAGATGGTGCAGATGCTGCTGGACTGCGCTCCGTCGGAGATTGCCGGAGTGTCTGTGGAGGATGTGCAGACGGTAGACGGGGTGAAGTATTATCTGAATGACGGGAGCTGGCTGTTGATACGGCCGTCCGGTACGGAACCTGTTTTGCGCGTCTACGCTGAAGCCCCGGATGATGAGCGGGTGAAGGCGCTGCTGGGCTTCGGCGAGGAGATGGCGTTACAGTAGATTTACGCCGGGGGATATTATGAGATTGCGTCACGTTCTGTTTATAATGGCGGTTGCCACATTTTTGCTGGCAGGCTGCGAGAAAGGCAATAAAACGGATGAAGGAGACAATGGAGTCAACAGCGCGACGGATATTCCCATTGCCTGCGAATTAGTGCAACTGGAGGAATTCGCCTCTATCCTGGGTATGGACGCCACTATTACGCAGGAATCGCAGTATATTGATGAAACTGGCAGCGGCTGCGGTTGGCAGCGGGAAGATGGCTTTACCGCTTTGGCGATTGGCGTTTGGGTGCACAATGGCACGGCCGGCGCCCAACTTCGCGTTATGGCCAATCCTGAAGATGCTGTGGTGATTTCGGAATCTCTGCCGGACATCGGGGATGAAGCCTACATAATTGATGATGGAAAGGGGCAAGCTGTCATGTGGCGCGAGGGGGAACGCTTTTTTGTGATGATGTCGTTTGTTGATATGACAAACAGGGAAGCTATGCTGGATTTGGCGCGGGTGGTAGACGGCCGTATTTCCCCATGATCCATCATCCGCGATAACCCACCATATCCGTGTCATCCGTGGTTCCAAATTTTGCCAGATCGTCTGGCGTGTTGATGTTGGCAAAGGAACGGCCGTCCGGATCAAAGCGGGTAATTTCTTTCGGTTCAACGTAACGTACAGTTACCTGAGGATAGAAGCGGACAATTTTCAGCCGTTTGGCTTCCAGATTGACCTGGATGGGGGGCAGGCACGCTTTGCTGTAGATGGCGTGCAGCGGTTCGGGAAATTTTTGCCAGCGGGGGACAATGACATCGGCTGTATCCTTAAGGGAAATCATGTAGCGCAGCAAATCGCGATTGAGCCAGGGCATGTCGCAGGCGACGACGAGGGTGTGGGGATGGGCGGCGTGGTACACGGCCGTATAAATTCCCCCCAATGAGCCATGATCCGGGTACACATCCGGGTACATGGGCAGCCCCAACTGGGCGTACTCGTCTGGCTTGTTCGTGATGAGGATTAGCTCATCTCCCAGCCCTTGCACTTTTTTCAGAACAGTCTCGATTAACGGCCGTCCCCCAAACAGCACAAATGATTTGTCCATCCCCATGCGGCGGCTTTGCCCGCCCGCCTGCACTGCTACTGTGAGACCTGACAGGTTTTGCAAACCTGTCAGGTCTTCCCGTTCAACTTTCGACAATCGTTACTTCCGTCATCACATCACCCTGGCGGATGGAATTGACTACGTCCATGCCGCTGGTCACCTTGCCGAAAACTGTGTGACGGCCGTCCAGGTGCGGTTGGGCAGAATGGGTGATGAAAAATTGGCTGCCATTCGTACCGGGGCCGGCATTAGCCATAGACAGAACGCCGGGGCCATCGTGGCGTAGAGGGTTGCCGGTAAACTCGTCTTGAAAACGGTAACCGGGGCCGCCGCGGCCTGTGCCGGTGGGGTCGCCGCCCTGAACCATAAAATTGCTGATGACGCGATGGAAAGGAACGCCATCATAAAAGCCTTCGCCAGCGAGGAAGACAAAGTTATTGACGGTGACAGGGGCGTACTGCGGGTACAATTCAATTTCAATCAGACCCTTGTTGGTGTTCATCTGTACTGTGTAATTTTTCTCCGGATCGATTTGCATCTCCGGCGGGGTGTTCCATTGTTGAGCCATTTGTTTCTCCTTGAGTCGGGACGATTTGCAAAATCGTCCTACAAATTTTGGGGATTATAGCACGATTCGTTAGGGGGTGTAGGTGAGGAGGGGGATGATCCAGCGGTAGAGGGCGAAGATGTCCAGAGCAGCGAGACCCAGACCCAGGGTGAGGGGAAGCAGGTAGGGGAGTTGGGGTAAGCGGGTGGTAAACGGCCGTATCAGCAACATCAACCACATGCCCAACCCCAGGGCCATACCCAGAGCAATGGGGATCAGCGCCGGATACAGATACCGTCCCTGGTGCTGGACGAAGGTGAAATTGTAGCCTACGTGAAGGCTGGCGGTCATCAGTAGAAGCAGGAGGAAGAGCAGGAGATGGATACGATGGTAACGTCCCTCAGGCTGTTTACGGCCGTACACTGCCCAAACAATCAGCCCCGTTACGGCCGTGCCCAACAGCAACAACAGCAGCAAATAAACGCGAGGCGGCATAGGCACAGCCATCCAGCCAAACTGCCCCCAAAAACTGTTAAACGTCGTGCGGGCAAACTGTTCTACCGTGCCTGCCAGACCAAAACGGGCAATCCATTCGGCCGTGCGCGGCTGGCCCACCACAACCGAATCGTGCGCCGCCTTGCCCAAAAAGTCCAGTCCGCTATAAACGACAATATTCCGGCCCCACCACAAAGCGCCCAGTAAGAAGGCGGGGACAAAAACCAGCAGCCCGGCCCGAATCAGACTGCGCCAATTCCGCCAGTATTGCCACAGCAAAACCAGGCCGATGAGCGGGGCCGTCAGGTAATTGGTGCCTTTGGTCAGAAAGCCCAATCCCAGAAGAATACCCAGCAGAAGGAGTGCAGCAGTATCCTGCTGCTTAGCAGTTTCCTGCCGGCTGTCTTTGGGCACATCGCGCACCGTCCACCAGACCAACACATAGAGTACAGCAGCAATCAACAATTCCGCCAGACTGTCATTGTTCAGGGAAGCCATGATAGAGAGATGTTGGGGGATAAAGGCGACAAGTACGGCCGTGGTCAGGGCCAGCCATACCTGCTTGGGAAACAACAGCCGGGTTATGCCATAGGCCAGAACCACAACACCCGCGCCGAAAAGAACCGAAACAAGGCGCAAGGCCGGCAGCGAACCGGAAAACAATCTGTAAACCGGCGTCAGTAATAAATAGTAGAGCGGCGGCTGCCAATCTTCATATTCAATGGGTTCGATGGGATACTGCGGGGCAAATTGAGCGCCGCGGATTTCGTCCAGATACGCCTGGTCATAGTCACCGGCGGCGATGACGGGCAGGTCTCCGCCGGCCAATTGGCGGATGTAGTTGTAGTGGGCGGGTTCGTCCGGCGCCTGCCAGGGAGGAACGTTAACAGCGTATAAAGCGGCTACGAACAGGTAGCCTGATAAAACCAAAAACAGCGGAACCAGTTTACGCATAATGCCTGATCATAATCCGGTTTGGCTTAACGGGCTACTGCGATTGGGATACGGCCGTTATACGACCCGCAAATATGAATAAAAATCAGGAATTACACCCTTTTTCGTCCGGTTATCAAGCATTTATGGCCGATTGATTATGACTATAGTACCATTTTGTAATTATGGTTAACAAAAATAGTGTACAATCCTGAGTAATATTCAATAACAGTTTGATACGCGCATTCTGCCTAAATCATCATTTCCGATGCGAATCACAATAAATCTCAAATGGCAAACCGTTCCATCATCCGCTTTTTTATACTTCTGCTAATTGTCGTCCTAATCGGCCGTCTTATTGTTCATTTTAATCAGTCTGGCACAATTTTGCAGATCCGTACACGGGAAGTTGTCAGCATTCTGATTCAGTTGTTCATCGTGGGTCTGGCTCTTCTTCAGTTCTACCGCCATAAAAACAAATTGATTCTACTGAATGGCCTGGCTTTTTTGATAGCCGTCATTCTTGATATATTTCACTTGTACCTGAATAATCAGGCCGCAAATGAAAACCTTACCGATTATGTTTGGGATTTGGCCAATATGGTGTTGGTAATCATGTTGGTTGGTGATTTATGGTTTTGGTACAGTGGAGATGTCAGTGAGGAGCATAAGCTTCTCCAAAAAGAGATTTTGGAACGTGAGCGGGCGGAAGCAGCCGAACACGAACAACGGCAACTGGCCGAAGCATTTCTGGAAATTGGCAACGCCTTAAATCGCACGCTTGACTTCGATGAATTGTTTGAGATTCTGTTAGACCAGATTGTACGGGTGATGCCGTATGACACAGCTAATGTGATGCTTGTCCATGGGGATGAGGTGGAAATTGTCGTTACACGCGGTTACGGACCATACAAAAATATGCAGCTTTCCCGTCGCTTTGCGCTGAAGGATATGCGCAGCTTGCTATACATGAAAAATACGGGGCAGCCATTGATTATTCCAGACACGGCCGTATCCGATATGTGGGTTAATGCCGAAGTCTCCCCCCACGTAAAATCCTGGGCCGGTGCGCCAATCAATGTAAAAGGCGAACTCATCGCTTTTTTGGCCCTGAATAACAGTATTGCCAACACCTATCGTCCGGATCACACGGCCCGCTTGACAGCTTTTGCCGGACAAGCTGCCAGCGCTTTTGAAAATGCCCGGCTCTTCCAGGAAGTCAACCGGCGTGTTGATGAACTCACCTCCTTCAACAAAATCAGTCAGGCCATTACCTCCACACTGGATTTACAAAAAACGTTAACACTTATAACAGCCAACATTCGCAGATTGCTTCAGGTAGACGCGGCCTCAGTGGTTCTTAAAGATGATGTCCAGGGCGATCTGTGGTTTGCGGCCGCATCTGGCGCTGCCTCAGAATTTGTCGTGGGCAAGCGGCTGCCTTTAGGGGAGGGTGTCATGGGCTGGGTGGCGGAAAACGGCCAACCACTGCTCGTGCCGGACACCAGCGCAGACTCCCGCTACTTTGGAGAGTTTGACAACAAGAGCGGTTTTTTTGCCAGAAGCATTTTATGTGTACCTCTAGTGATAAAAGGCCAGACTATCGGCGCCATTGAAGGAATCAACAAACAGGATGGTACGTTTGATGAAGAAGATTTACGATTGTTGAGCCGGTTGGCCTTACCGGCGGCCACAGCCATCGAAAATGCCCGCCTGTTTGAGCAGGCCCAGCAGGAAATTATCGAACGCAAACGGGCTGAAGATGCCCTGGAAGAGGAACGGGCTTTACTGGCCCGGCGTGTGGAAGAACGCACGGCCGATCTGCGCACAGTCAACGTTGAACTGGCCCGCGCTGCCCGCCTGAAGGACGAATTTCTAGCCAGTATCAGCCACGAATTACGTACTCCGTTGAATGCCATTCTGGGTATTTCCGAGGCCTTGCAAGAAGAAGTCTACGGTCCGCTCAACCTGAAACAAAATCAATCTTTACAAAGTGTCGAAGAAAGCGGCCGTCATTTGCTGGAACTGATCAATGATATTCTGGATTTGTCTAAGGTAGAAGCGGGCAAGCTGGACGTGGAAATTGTATCCATTCCTCTGGAATCTGTGTGCCAGGCCAGCTTGCGTTTGATCAAACAAAATGCCCACAAAAAAAGACTCAAAATCCACTCCTCTTATGATAGTTCTGTGACTACCATCAATGCTGACGAACGGCGTACCAAGCAAATTCTGGTGAATCTGCTCAGCAACGCTGTAAAATTTACCCCGGAAGGTGGTGAAATCGGCCTGGACGTGATCGGTGATCCAGAAAATGGTTTGGTGAATATTGTAGTCTGGGACACAGGCATTGGCATTGCGGAAGAGGATATGGAACGGTTGTTTGAGCCATTTGTGCAGCTAGACAGCCGGTTGGCCCGTGAATATGCGGGCACCGGCCTGGGTTTATCGCTGGTTTCCCGGATGATGGCTTTACATAATGGTTCGGTTTCTGTAGAGAGTGTGGTGGGGGAGGGGAGCCGGTTTACCATCTCGTTTCCCTGGCAAGGCCCGGATGTGCATCTGGCTCAGCCCCCGGCAGATATTCCTTATTTCCCGGAATTACGGCAGGCATTGCTGGTGGAAGATTCGCCCACGGCCGTAGAGAAGATGGTGCGTTATTTACGGGAATTGGGGGTTGATACCGTCACAGTGACAAACGGCCGTGAAGCGATTGACCAGGCGCGGCAAATGCGTCCCGATTTTATCATGCTGGACATCATGCTGCCGGATATGCCGGGCTGGGAAGTAATAACTGCCTTGAAAGAAGACGGCCGTACCGCAGCGATTCCCCTCATCGTGGTTTCTGTGCTGGATGATCAGGAACAAGCGGCGGCAGCCGGGGCAGCCGGTTTTTTGTTCAAGCCGGTGTCCCGGCCGCAGCTTTATCAAGCGCTGCGCCAATTTTCTGCGGAACAAGGGGAAGGGGCCAATGGCACAATGAAGGATGACTTGACCGAAATGCCGGTACTGGTGGAAAATAAGGAGGGAAGTGGGGATACGGCCGTAACCAAAACCCATTCCCGCATCCTGCTGGCCGAAGATAACCCGGCCAACATCACCACCTTCACCAGTTATTTAGCCGTCAAAGGGTTTGAAGTCACTGTAGCGCATGATGGTCTGGAAGCCATAGCCCTGACTAAATCAGACCAACCGGACCTGATTGTAATGGACATCCAAATGCCCAACATGAACGGGCTGGACGCCATTCGGGCTATTCGAGCCGATGAAACGATCCATGACATGCCCATTATTGCCGTGACGGCTCTGGCGATGGCTGGCGACGAAGAAGCCTGTCTGGCTGCCGGGGCGAATGCTTACCTGAGTAAACCGGTCAGACTGGCGGAACTGGTAGAAACAATTAATAGACAGCTTGATCTGGTGACAGAAAAAATATGAACGAACTTCCTGTAGTCCTTATAGTTGATGATGAACCCAGCGCCCGGCAGACGATGGAAATGCTGCTCATGCGGGAAGGGTACCAGCTAAGTTTTGCCGCCGATGCCTATGAAGCATTGGCTCATCTGGACGATGAGGACGAGGCCGCCCCTGACGTTATTTTGCTGGATGTCATGATGCCGGGGATGGATGGTTTTGTTTTATGCCAGCGTCTAAAACAAAATCCCCATTACCAACACATTCCCATCATCCTGGTAACTGCCTTGGACAGCAAGCAGGATTTGGCGCGGGGCCTGGACGCGGGCGCAGATGACTTCCTGCACAAGCCGTACCATGGTCTGGAACTACGGGCGCGGGTGCGGTCCATGCTGCGCATTAAAAAGCGACACGATGCCCTGCAAGTGGCGCTTCAGTTGCGTCAGGATTTGGCTAACATGATTGTGCATGACATTCGCAGCCCATTGTCCAGCATTTTGATCAACTGCGATTTGCTGGAGCCTCAGTTGGCCGATACGGAAAATCTGGAGATGATTCGCAGCGAAGCCAGTCGTCTCAGCGCCTTTCTCACGGATATGCTAATGCTGGCAAAAATGGAAGACGGCCGTCTCATCCTCTCTCGCAGCAACGTGAACGTCAATAATACGGCCGTGTCTGTCTATGACAGCTTTAGCCCGGAAGCCCACCTGAAAAACATCCAGTTTGTCCTGGATTTGCCGCCCCAAGCCCCCGTTGTGTCCGTAGATGCCAGTTTGTGGCGGCGGGTGCTGGATAATCTGGTATCCAACGCCATCAAATTTTCGCCCACAAATGGCGTGGTCACTTTGCGCGTATCCACTGAGGCTGATGACCGCTTGAAAATCGAAGTGACCGATGAAGGACCAGGCATTCCCGCTGAACTTCGGGAGACGATTTTTGATAAATATGAAATCATTTCGGCCGGACGGCGCGATGTAAAACAGGTGGGACTGGGGCTGGCTTTTTGCAAAATGGTGGTGGATGCGCATAACGGCCGTATCTTCGTCACCCCCAATCAACCCAAAGGCTCCGTCTTTACGGTTATTCTGTAAGGCAAATTTGTAAATTTGCCTTACAGAATAACCGTACATACTCTGGCAGTATGTACAAAAACTGTTTTTTGTGATATGCTGGGGCGCATGGACGAAGCAACAGGCAATAACGAACTGATTCCGGGGGGAAACGGCCGTAACCTGCAACCAACCACACCCTTAGAAATCGCCGGACAGATGGCCAACCGCATCGCCGGTGACACCATCTTTCAACGCTACCTCAGCGAAAAATCCGCCAACACCATCAAACGCCACACCCGCGACCTGGAACTGTTCGCCGAATATCTGCTGGACATCAACCTGGAACTGGAAGGCGGGGCTGACTTCCAGACCAATCCCCTGCCCTGGCGCGGCGTTACCTGGGGCATTGTGGAAGGATTTGCCCAATGGCTACTACACGAAGGATACGCCATCTCTACCGTCAATGCCCGTCTCTCCACCGTGCGCACCTACGCCCAATTAGCTGTCAAAGCCGGGACGATTGACCAGCAGGAAGGGATGCTCATCCAGTCTGTCAAAGGCTACTCCCGGCAAGGCGGGCTGAACGTGGACGAAAAACGGCCGCAAACCCGCAAAACGGAAGTCACCTATGCCTACCGCCCCCAGGACAGGCCGCGCAGCGTCGTCGTTACCCGGCGTTCCACCAAAAAGGCCAGCCCCACTGTCATTGACGACGATTTAGCCGTTGCCCTGAAAGAACCGCGCAACCAGTCACCCCAGGCGTGGCGGGATGCTTTGCTGATGTGCCTGCTGCTGGATCATGGCCTGCGCGCCAGCGAGTTGGCCCTGCTTAAAGTTGGCGATATAAATTTAGAGGCTGGCGTCCTGCACTTTTTCCGGCCCAAAGTAAAAGGATCGGCGCATGAATGGACGACACACAAGTTAACGGCCATCACCCACACCACCGCCGCCCACTACATCAACACCCTCTACCCCCCTGCCCTGTTCCCCGACGGCCCCCTGATTTTAGCTACCACCCGGCTGCTCAAAAACGGAGAAGGCGGCCAGCTTTTGGGCGACGGAATGAACCGGGTGCGCCTGAGCGAACGAGTGGCCTGGCTGGGCAAACAATCTGGCGTAAGCAAATTATCGGCTCACGACTGCCGCCATTACTGCGCCACTCGCATGGCCCGCCTGGGCTATGGTGTGGATGAATTGATGGCCTGGTTTGGCTGGACGAGTGCCAGTACGGCCGTGCGCTATATTACGGCCGTGGACGTCAAAGAACGGTACAAAGGGTAGCCATTCTCCCCCATTCAAGGTAATATTTGTAGGATGATTTTGCAAAATCGTCCTACAAAATTCAAATTGGTAAAACGGGAGGACACACATGGTTGACCATTCACCAAAACACCAAAGCGAAAGCATATCAGCTTATAAATGGCCCACATTTTTCAGCGAATTGGCCCAAACCTTCAAGGGAAAGCCAATCATGATCGAACAAGGCGGCGATCTGTTACTGGACGATCCCTTTATCCCCACTGCTCCCCTGAACAACATCACCTTCAAATCCGGCCGCAAGAACAAATTTGTCCTGACCACCAGTGGCGACCAGAGTCAGACAATCACCATAAAACAGCTCACCCTGGTCTGGGCTGTGCGCAATAATGAAGGCGGCATCGTGGCGGTGGAATTGATCAGCGAGACAGATGAAAAGGTTGTCATTCGCTTCTCTAACAATCAATCTGCCGTCTAGCTCATCCCGGAAATATATGCGGGTGAGTCTGCTGGATCATCTGCACAATTTGTCTGGCTACGTCTTCATTCAGGCCTCTACCCAGGTGAATCGTTGTGCCCCTGTAATCAAACACAATCGGCCCGGTGGTCCCCAAAGCGTAACGGCCGTACCCCAACGGCCGTACCCGCAAATTCCGCACATCCGACGCCACATAAGCTCGCGTCCAGCTAACCCCCCAAACCTGCCAGCGCACCCGCAAGGCATAACGATCCGCCTCCAGCACCATCTCGACAGCCAACTGCCACACG
>JAJRTP010000566.1 GCA_024278255.1 Chloroflexota bacterium
AGATGAGGCAGCACAGAAGATGAAGCTGCACGTGAGGACGGCCGTCATCAACAAAACGATCACTGATCCCTACGTCAACATGCTGCGCGTTACCACAGAGGCGTTGTCGGCGGCGCTGGGCGGGGCGGACAGCATCAGCGTGGCCCCGTTTGACGAGGTGATTCGCCCGCCGGACGAATTTTCGCGGCGCATTGCCCGGAACGTGCAGATTATCTTGCAGGAGGAAGCGTATCTGACTCGCCTGCTGGACCCGGCCGGCGGGGCGTACTATATTGAATATCTGACAGATGAATTGGCCCGCCGCGCCTGGACATTGTTCCAGGAGGTAGAAGGCCGAGGCGGGATGCTAGCCGCGCTGCAAACCGGTCTTCCCCAGGAGTTGATTGCCAAAGAGGTGAAATCGCAGGCCGGCAGACTGGCTACGCGAAAAGATGTGCTGGTGGGCACGAATTTGTACGCTAATGCGGAAGAAACGCTGCTGGAAAATACAGAGGTGGATTTTACGGCCGTCTACCAGCAGCGCACCCAACAAATCGAAACTTACCGCACCCATGACGACGACCCAACGGCGCATACGGCCGTTTTGCAAATGTTGAACCGGATGCTAACCGCTCCGCCGGAGGAGATGGTGGAAGCGGCGATTGCGGCAGCGCAGGCGGGAGCGACGCTGAATGAGATTACCCGCACACTGCGCATCAATGATGGGGAACGGCCGTCCATCCAACCCGTCGCCCTGCACCGCCGTGCCGAACCATTTGAGGCATTGCGGCGGCTGGCAGAGGCGTATGAGGCAAGGTACGGCCGTCGTCCGCACATCTTCCTGGCAAATATGGGACCGCTGCGCCAATTCAAAGCCCGCGCCGACTTTGCCCGCAGTTTTTTTGAGCCGGGCGGTTTTGAGATTATTTATCCGGAAGGGTTTGACGAACTGGAAGATGCTTTTTACATGGCGTTAGATGCAGAACCTACGGCCGTGGTCATCTGCTCTTCGGACGACGCTTATCCGACAATTGTGCCGCCGCTGGCCCGCGCTCTTAAGGCGGAAATGCCGGATACGGCCGTTTTGCTGGCCGGCCGCCCCGGTGAGTATGAAGATGTGTACAAAGAGGCCGGCGTGGACGGATTTATTTATTTGGGAGCCAATTGTTATGAGATAAATCATCAATTGCTCACAGGAGAACCTTTTAGTTAGCTTTGTAGAACGATTTTGTAAATCGTTCAGCGAGCGATTTACAAAATCGCCCTACAGGCAAGATGGAGAGTCTTATGATTCCCAAACTGTTATTCGGCCGTACCGGCCACAAAAGTACTCGCACATTGTTTGGCGCGGCGGCGCTGTGGAATGTAACTCAAGATGAGGCAGATCGCACGCTGGATATGCTGCTTGCGTATGGCGTCAATCACATTGACACGGCCGCTTCCTACGGCGACGCCGAGCTGCGCATTGGCCCCTGGATGAAACGGTACCGCGACCAGTTTTTTCTGGCGACGAAAACGGAAGAACGCACGTACCAAACAGCCAAAGAGGAACTGTACCGCTCTCTGGACAAGTTGCAGACGGATCACGTGGATTTGTGGCAGATGCACTTGCTGGTAGAGCCGGATGAATGGGAGACAGCCATGGGGCCGGGCGGCGCGCTGGAAGCATTTCTGGAAGCCCGCGAGCAAGGGCTGACCCGCTTTCTGGGGGTGACGGGACATGGCGTGAATGTGGCCGAGATGCACCTGAAGAGTCTGGAATGGTTTGATTTTGATTCGGTTCTGCTGCCTTATAACCCTACAATGATGCAGAATCCCCGGTATGCGGACGGGTTTGAACGGTTAACGGCCGTGTGTCAACAACGCAACGTTGCCATCCAGACGATCAAATCCCTGGCCCGCGGCCCCTGGGGTGACAAACCGCAAACCCAAACCACCTGGTACGAACCGTTCACCACCCAGGCGGAGATCGATCTGGCAGTGCATTGGGTTCTCAGTCGCCCCGGCGTCTTCCTGAACACGGTGGGAGACACGACCCTGCTACCTAAAGTGTTAGATGCGGCTGATAGATGGGATACGGCCGTGTCCCAGGCAGAGATTGAAACCCGGATGCGGCAATTGGCAATGGAACCTTTATTTACATAATGAGAAACGTAAACGGCCAAATATCAGGAAAGTCATCGCCGAACAGCTAAAAAGAAAGTGGATGGGATGCGATATGTCTGAGGAATTCGGCCGTTGGGCAGTACAACGCATTGAAATGGTCAGGGATTGGCCGGTAGAAAAGTGGATTGAATTTGATTTGGCAAACGCCAAACGGAGAAAATCAATTCGTTATGAAAGAAAATGCTGAACCCTTCACATTGGATGCCAATAAATTTCTCAACCCTGAAACGATGAGAATCAATTTGCTATTGTCATCACTATACCTTGCAGCCTACGAAATCTTGAAGGCAACAATCATAGAAGGGGTCAAAAAAACAGTTATCTACCTGCCAGAACCAAATGAAAATGCAATTTTAACTCTAAAAGGCACTATGCCAGCAGACGAATTCCAAGCCATTTATGATGCCAACATAACACTGTACAAAAAATTGATAAAAGAATATGAAAGAGCCGTAGGCGTACAATTTGAGCAGCGAGACCGTTTCGGGCTAATACCTTCCTGTAACTGGTTGAAGAAAGAGGGAATTCTTTCAGAGCAGGACATTGAGACTATAAGGAAAATACGGAACCACAGAAACCATATAGCGCATGAACTTCCCTCGCTTTTAATTAGCAAAGGGTTCGACGTTGACTTAGGCTACCTTGAACAAATTATAAATATCTTAAGGAAAGTCGAACCATTCTTCGCACGGATTGATGCTGATATTCCAGCCGATGTACCTGATGAATCAATTATGTCTGGTGGACAACTCATTCTAGACATGGTTTGGAATGCAGTAACAGAATACCTGCAAGAACTCTCTGGAGAAAGTTTGTGAATGACATATGATCGTTTTGATTCATAATTATTCGAGAGTGATTTATGAACAACCCCGACTTCAGCCAAATACCATACCAATCCCGATTTGAACCGCAAACGCTGGCGGAGTGGGAAGCAGACGTCAAGGCCAAAACCGGCCTACCGGCCGCCGCCTTTGTCTGGCGGACGATGGAGCAGATTGATGTGCGCCCGCTGTACACGGAGGCGGATATGGAAGGCGTGGAGCATCTGGATTTTGTGGCCGGGCTGCCCCCCTATCTGCGCGGCCCCTACCCGGCCATGTATGCGGTACGGCCGTGGACCGTGCGCCAATATGCCGGATTCAGCACGGCCGAAGAGAGCAACGCCTTCTACCGGCGCAACCTGGCCGCCGGGCAGCGCGGCCTCTCCATCGCCTTCGACCTGGCCACCCACCGCGGCTACGATTCCGACCATCCCCGCGTCATGGGCGATGTAGGCAAAGCCGGCGTAGCCATTGACTCCCTCCTGGACATGAAAATCCTGTTCGACGGCATCCCCCTGGACAAAATGTCCGTCTCCATGACCATGAACGGGGCTGTCCTGCCCACTCTGGCCTTCTACATCGTCGCCGCCGAGGAGCAAGGCGTGCCGCACGACAAGCTGACCGGCACGATTCAGAACGACATCCTCAAGGAGTATATGGTGCGCAACACCTACATCTACCCGCCGGAGCCATCCATGCGTATCATTGGCGACATTTTCGCTTACACGGCGCAGGAGATGCCCAAATTCAACGCCATCAGCATCTCCGGCTACCACATGCAGGAGGCGGGGGCCACGGCCGACATCGAACTGGCCTACACGCTGGCGGACGGGCTGGAATATCTGCGCGCCGGGCTGGGGGCGGGATTGGACGTGGATCGTTTTGCGCCTCGTTTTTCTTTTTTCTGGGCGATTGGCATGAATTATTTTATGGAGATTGCCAAGATGCGGGCGGCGCGGATGCTGTGGGCCAAAATCGTGAAGCAGTTCAATCCACAGCAGGACAAATCTATGGCTTTGCGCACCCACTGCCAGACGTCTGGCTGGAGCTTGACGGAGCAGGACCCCTTTAACAACGTAGCCCGCACCTGTCTGGAGGCGATGGCGGCTGTTCTCGGCGGCACGCAGTCGCTGCACACCAACGCCCTGGACGAGGCCATCGCCTTGCCCACCGATTTTTCGGCGCGGATTGCCCGGAACACGCAGCTCTATTTGCAGCACGAAACGGGGATCACCCGCACGGTGGACCCCTGGGGCGGCTCCTGGCTGGTGGAGACGTTGACGGCCGAACTGGCCCGCCGCGCCTGGTCGCACATCCAGGAAATTGAGGGGTTGGGCGGGATGGCGCAGGCGCTGGAAACGGGGCTGCCCAAGATGCGCATTGAGGAGGCGGCGGCGCGGCGGCAGGCACATATTGATTCGGGGCAGGAGACAATTGTGGGGGTGAACAAGTACCGGTTGCAGCACGAGGACCCGATTGATATTCTGGAAGTGGACAACACGGCCGTGCGCCAATCCCAAATCACCCGCCTGCAAAAGTTAAAGGCGGAACGGGAGGATACGGCCGTGCAAGCCACTCTCGACGCCCTCACCGAAGCAGCCCAATCGGGAGAAGGCAACCTGCTGGCCCTGGCTATTGAGGCAGCGCGGGCGCGGGCCACATTGGGAGAGATTTCCGGGGCGCTGGAGAAGGTATACGGCCGTCACAAAGCGGTCATCCGTTCCATTGGCGGGGTATACAGCAGCGAATATGGGGAAGAGATGGAAATTGAAATTGTACGCCAGATGACCGACGAGTTTGCCCAAATCGAAGGCCGCCGCCCCCGCATCCTGGTGGCCAAGATGGGGCAGGACGGGCACGACCGGGGGGCCAAAGTGATCGCCACCGCGTTTGCCGACCTGGGGTTTGACGTGGACATCGGCCCCCTGTTCCAGACGCCGGAGGAGGTGGCACGGCAGGCGATGGAGAATGACGTGCATGTCATCGGCATCAGTTCGCTGGCGGCGGGGCACAAGACGCTGCTGCCGCAGTTGGTAGAGGCGTTAAGGGGATACGGCCGTGAAGACATCATGGTGGTCATCGGCGGCGTCATCCCGGCCCAGGATTACCAGTTCCTCTACGATCACGGCGCGGCGGCCATTTTCGGCCCCGGCACCGTCATCCCCGTCGCCGCGCAAAAGGTGCTGGAAGAGTTGAAGCGGCGGTTGAGGCATGATGATACAATATAGTTGGCACTAAGAGTGTTCAATATCAAGGGCAACCGTTATCGTTTTGTCGTTGTTGCTTATAAAAGTAGCATTGTTTATATTCATTTTCGTTGGAATGCACCGCGAATACGACAAGATTGATGCGACTAGAGTTTAATGGAACAGGAGGTATTATAGATGTTTCGATCTATTAAGACAGAAGCAGACTATGAGTGATCTTTAGCCGAGATCGAGCGTCTTTTTGACGCTGAACACGACACGCCTGATGGCGATCGTTTGGATGTGCTGATTACGCTCGTTTAAGCCTATGAAAATGAACACTACAGCATTCTGCTGCCCGACCCGATTGAAATGCATGAAGTTACAACAGTCAGACGATAGAAAATCAGTCTATTCGCTCTTATACCCGACGCGGACGCAATCCAGCATTTTTACCAAAGTGGGAAATGCCAGTTTATGGTCGCGAGCAGTATATGCGAAAGTGGTATAACCTCAATATGGATTTCAGCAAACTTATTGACTGGATTAAGCTATCCCCAAAATACTTGTTTGCAATTGCACTTATCTCAGGTGTTTTGCTATTTGTGCCAACTAACGTTCTGGGCAAATTAGGGCTTATTCCATTTGTCGCACAGTATAAATCCTTTATTGGTGTAATATTTCTTTTTTCAACAATCCTTTTCCTGATACATCCATTAACCGAGGTGTATGACCTGGTTCAAACGAGAATCACTAAAACAAGGGAAGTCAGGAACCTACAAAATTTTTTACATAACCTAACGGAAGATGAAAAGAGAGTCTTACGCGGTTACATTTGCGAGAGAACACAAAGTCAATACCTCGATATTCAAGATGGAGTAACAAATGGATTAGAAGTCAAACATATTATTTGGCGTGCATCCATCATGGGGGAATTAAACTATTTTGCATATAACATTCAACCATCGGCCTGGAAATACTTGAATGAGCATCCTGAATTGTTGTCGCCCCAAAAGGATGACGAAGTGAAGCAATAACTCATCTCGAAGCATTTTTACTCTAGTAAAATGCCGATTATGAGCACGAAGAGTATAATCGACAGCGAGAGAAAAAATAACATGGCTGTGCCCAACAAACACCTGCCAACCTGGCGCGAAATGAATATGGACACCTCGCCGGAAGCGGAAGCCGTCCTTTTTGCCCTGTGGCGGGAGACACCGGGCTGGCGCAAACTAGAAATGATGGCGCAGTTGAACAAAATGGCGCGTCAGTTGGCGCTGGCGGGACTCAAACGACGCCACCCCGACGCTTCGCCTGAAGAATTGCGCCGCAGACTGGCCGATTTACTCCTTGGCCCTGAACTGGCGGAAAAGGTTTATGGCCCCCTCATCGAGAGCATGGAAAAGCCGCATGAGTAAATCGGGACAAAAACCGGCCTGGACGCCGGCCGAAGCCGGAGAAGCGTTTGCCTCAAAAGTAATTCCGGGAGACACGGCCGTCCCCCCATCTCCCCACTCCGTCACTCCCCCACCCCGCCGCAACCACCTGACCACCAAAGAATACGCGCAAGGCGTTCTCTCCGGCGACCGGGCAACGCTGGCCCGCGCCATCACCCTGATTGAGAGCAACGCGCCGCGCCACTTTGACCAAGCGCAGGAGCTGCTGCGCCAAATCCTGCCCCATACCGGCAGCGCCATCCGTGTGGGCATTACCGGCGTGCCGGGGGCGGGCAAAAGCACGCTGATTGAAACGCTGGGCGTGATGTTGTGTCAAAAGGGGCACAAAGTGGCCGTGTTGGCCGTTGATCCCACCAGTTCCGTCAGCGGAGGCAGCATTTTGGGGGACAAGACGCGGATGGAGCAGTTGTCGCAGGAGGAGAACGCTTTTATACGGCCGTCCCCCACCGGCGGCGCATTAGGCGGCGTGGCCCGCAAAACCCGCGAAGCCATGCTGCTGTGCGAAGCGGCCGGGTTCGACGTCATTCTGGTAGAAACCGTAGGCACAGGGCAGAGCGAAATCGCCGTACGCAGCATGGTAGACTTCTTCCTCCTGCTGCTGGTTCCCGGCGCGGGGGATGAGCTGCAAGGCATCAAAAAAGGGGTAGTGGAACTGGCCGACGCCATTCTCATTAACAAGGCGGACGGGGAAAACAAAATCCGGGCGCAGGCGGCGCGGGCTGAGTACAACCGGGCGCTGCATTACCTGACGCCGGCGACGGCCGGCTGGCGCACCCGCGCCTATACTGGCTCTGCTCTGACCGGCGCAGGCATTGAACATCTTTGGGCGGTGATTGAACGCTTCCGGGAGAAGGCGACGGTTTCCGGCGTGTGGCAGGCCCGGCGACGGGAGCAGGCGCGGGAATGGCTGCATAGTTTGCTGGCGGAGCAACTGCACGAATGGTTTTATGGGTTAACGGCCGTGCAGCAAGCCTTACCCCAAATTGAACAAGACGTCATGTCTGACGCCCTGCCGGCAACGGCCGCCGCCCGTCAGCTATTCCAAATCATTCAGAATCAGTTCCCCTTCTAATTATTTTGTTTCTCACCTGTTCCAACCTATAATCTCCCTTGTCTCAAAGTGCCGGACACGGGGTTGAACAGCCTGGTCAGACCAAGATATTGAACCCTGTGCCCGGCACTGCGTAAAAGAACGATTTGGAAAATCGTCCTACGTGGATGAAGGAATAGATTTTGAGCGATAAGCCGGATCAAGAACATGTAAGCCATACTCGAACAGGAAGCGTCTGGCGTTTTCCGGAAAAAGTGGCGCTGGGTCTGGTGGCCACCGTGGGGATGACTGTTTTTATTCTGATCGGCAGTGCCTTCCAGATTGTGACCACAGGCGTTTCCCTCACTTATCTCCTCACTGGTTTATTTATCTTGCTCCTGTTGGTCGCTTACCTGGAACGGATTACAGTTCCTGGTTTTAAAGGTAAAACAATATTTCATATGGTCCGCCAAACGGTACACGTTGAGGTGGCCTATTTTGGCGGCTGGCTGTTAATCGGTGGCGCATTCGGCTTGGCTGGCCTGTTTACCTGGGGTATAGCTATCCACGCCAACACTCTTTTGGCCGATATATTCCAGTGGGATATACCCGTCAATTGGCTCACCCTGGGGTTGTGGTTGTTTCTGGTTGCCCTCAATACCAAACGGGCCCACAGACTCCCCGGAATGCAAACGATTGCTGTGGGCGCCAGTCTCTTATTGCTGATTACCATCATAGTATGGGGCATATTCCACCCGGCCACTTCCGCTTCTCGACTATATGCTGATTATAAATCACCTCAACTCAATGCCATTGTCTATCTTTCCCTTATGCTGTGGGGCATGTTGTTTGTTTTGGACAAACATCCCTCTGATACGGCAAAAATGACCCCGAAACGATGGTTTTACATTTTGGCGTCTCCGGTATTCCTGGCCGTCTTCCTGGGGGTTGCCGCCTCTCTGACGCTGCTCTTTTTCCCTGATTTGAATAAAGGGAATTTGACGCCTCTTGTTAGTTTAG
>JAJRTP010000567.1 GCA_024278255.1 Chloroflexota bacterium
GCCGTCACCCGGCTGCCAAACTCCCCATCCAGCGAGCGCGGCTGCATAAACATCAGGCTTACACTGCCCATCTCCAGCACGGCCAATGCGCCTAACGCGCCCGCGCCCAACTTCAAAAAATCCCGTCGTGAAATACCTGTTTGTTGTTTCATAGTCAGTGTTTTTTACTAACCGCAGATTACGCCGATTTCACAGATTGTTTTTCACCGGAAAAACATCTGCGCCAATCTGCGTAATCTGTGGTTTCAAAATGGCATGATCAGGGCCATGTTAGCCCCTCGGAAGAATATGCCGACAATAGTTAACATAATCAGGCCGATAATGGTAAAGGTAAACAAGCCAACCAACGCTTCGCTGTGATTGGCCCGGAACAAAACACGGAAACCAATGTAGATACCGCCTAATCCAGCCAATGTCAGCAGCAGGGGAACCAGCCCGTTGGCAATAAGGCTGGGTGTTCCGGCCATTAAGGCCGGTAAATCCAGCCAATATTCATCAACCACTACCAGCAGCGGCACGAGAATGATAGCCAGAATGGCTCCGGTTACGGCCGTCGCCACCCCCACATTCGAGCGAAAATAATGACCGATGTTCTCACCCTGCCTATCCCACCAGGGAATGAGGGCCAGTGCTGCCAAAACAATGCCCGGTAACACCAGCGCCGCCAGCGGGTGCATGTGCAGCAGCAGTTCTTGCAGTCCCAAAAAATACCAGGCCGCTTTCGCCGGATTGGGCGGATGTAGCGGGTCGGCCAGCGCTTCCAGCGGCGCCGGCACAAAAATGGCCCAGATGAGCAGCCCCGCCAGCAAAAGCAGGGCTGCCGCCAGTTCGATTTGCACCAGATGAGGAATGGTGGTGACGCGCTCCACCCGCTGCCGCTCTTTTGGCTCCGGCTGGGAAATGCCGCCATCCTTGCGCACCTTCCAGAAGTGCCAGGACATGACCAGCACCAACAGCGCGGGCAAAACGGCGACGTGGATGGCGTAGAAATTACGCAGTGCCCCCTGCCCTACCTCTGGCCCGGCGAGCAGGAAGTTGGCTACGGCCGTGCCTACCACCGGCACATAATACAGCAAACTCGTCCCCACCGTAATCGCCCAATACGCCAACTGATCCCAGGGCAGCAGGTAGCCGGTGAAGTTAAAAGCCACTACCAGCAACAGCAAAAACAGACCAATCAGCCAGTTCGTCCCCCGCCCCTTTTTGAAGCCACCCGTATAAAAAACGCGCAGCATGTGTAAAAAGACGGTCACAATCAGTAAATTGGCTGACCAGTGATGGATGGAGCGGATCAGCGCCCCAAAGGCCACCTGCGTTTCCAGGGTTTGGATGCCCGTGTAGGCCCGTTCCACGCTGGCGTCATAGCGGAACATGAGCAGGACGCCCGTCATCACCAAAATAGTGGCCAGCAACGCGGAAATGCCGCCCAATCCCCAGGTGTAACTGAATCGCAGTGCTGGTTTAGGCACTTTGGTGGGGTGAATGTGCAAAATCAGATTATTTGCTACCGTCCGCATCCGGTTGCGTTCTTCAGTCCGGGTTACGGCCGTAGCTGCCGGCTTCATCTTCTCACTCTGTACCATAACTCACATTCCATTTTGTAGGGCGAATTTGTAATTCGCCCCGCGATTTGCAAAATCGCGCCACACATTAACGTCTACAAGTATGGCCTGGCGAGGTGAAGAAGTTGTGGTGCAGATATGAAGAATTTATGAAGCAAAATTTGCAGTGACCGCAGTTGCACGCTATACATACTGTAAGAAGAGGGTGAATGGGATGATTGGCAAATTATGGTGAATGATATGAGTGACGCATTTAGCAGTATACAGCAGGGGCTAACCGAAGCTATTCAATTTTCTCAGGGAAAACCAACCGAAACGATTGTACATGAATTTACGCCAGTGGATGTGAAGACCATTCGCACTCAAATCGGTATGACGCAGGTAGAATTTGCGTCGGCTTTTGGCATAAGCCTGGGCACACTGCGCCACTGGGAACGCGGCGACAGAAAACCGCGCGGCCCCGCTTTGGTCTTGTTGAACGTGGTAGCCAAAGAACCGGAAGCGGTACTGAGGGCTTTGTCGGCTTAAAAGTTACCCTCAGGTATTTTTTTACTCATACGCCAGGGCATCCACAATGTCCAGATGGGCGGCCTGGCGGGCAGGCAGGAGGGCGCCAATGACGGCAATGAGCAAGCCGACGGCGATGGTAAACAGGATGCCCTGCCAGGGAAAGAAGTAGGGAAAACCGAGGCCGATAACATCCATCCCACCCACCATGATGTACCCCAGCCACAGCCCGGCTAAAATGCCAAAAGCGATACCGGTGGCGGCTAACAGCAAACTTTCGGCCAGGATCATACGCCGTACCTGGCGCCGGGTAGCCCCCACAGCCCGCATGACGCCGATTTCCCGTGTGCGTTCCAGCACGTTGATGGTCAGGGTGTTGACCAGGGCCAGCAAGGAGGGGAACGCCACCACCAACAGAAGCACGTAGACCATGTTTAATTTACTCAATATGTCGGTTTGCAATGTTTCCTGCCAGGACACGGCCGTAAACAAAGTAAATGCCGGGTAATCCCCCACAATGTCCTGGAGAGCCGCTTCGACTACGGCCGTATCCGCCCCCTCTTTTTGATTCACCAACACCAACAAATCTGTCGTTTCGTGGAAATCCCGCGCCAGATTTTCCTGCGAGATGTAGCCAGTCGCCAGTTTCATGTTCATGAAGTCCGTGCCAATGCCCGCCACCTGGTACGGCCGTGACCCTTCGGCCGTTTGCAGCGTCAA
>JAJRTP010000568.1 GCA_024278255.1 Chloroflexota bacterium
AGCGTCGCCAGGGACGCCAACGCTGCCGATCCTGTTTGGCGGTTGTATCTTCCGCTTTCTTGCTTTTCCTAAACCAACTCATGCTCACCGTCCGGTACGACAGGTTTTGTTTCTGTTTTTGCCGCAGACGTTTGCGCCTGTTGTTCTGCGGCCATTTGCTGTAAATAGTGGTAGGCGGCCATAATGCGCCGGTACTCCAGCGGGTGATTTTCCTCCATCTCTTTTTCGGACATCTGACCATCAAAAATACTCTTATTCTTTTCTTTGATGACGGTATGGTACATATGCCAGATGAGGATGGATAACGTAGCCAGAATGGCCTCCCAGCCGTGGATGGCCCGTGATACGGGAATGACCTCGCCGGGCAGCGCTACCGTGACCCAGGTGGGGAACCATTGAATTAACCCGGTCAGAATCATAATGGCGGACCCCCACAATAAGGCCCAGTATTCAATCTTCTCTTCTACGGAAAAGCGGTCGAATAACGGCCGTTGCCGGCCTAGTCCCGCGTTATATTTCACCATTTGGATAATGTCCGTCAGATCGCGCCAACGGGGCCACATCGAGCCTTTTTCCCGGTGGACAAACCAGACGGAGAAAATGATCCCCAGGTGAAAGATCGCTTCCAGAATGAAAACCAGCGCGGCCAGATGATGCAGCGTGCGCAGCGTTTCCACTCCGCCAAAAACAGAGTTGATAACCCAGGCTACGGGCGTGAGAGCGCTGTAGTATTGCAGCAGCCCGGTCACTGCCAAAACGGAAAAGGTAAAGAGGAGAACCTGGTGTTCCCGGCGCTGCCGGGCAGAGAAACGGACGAACGTTCTGGTACCGTCCGGGGCGATTTGCATTTGGGCGGCCAGTTTTTGCGCCGCCCGCAGTTTGCGCGCCCGCGCCTGCCGTTTGATGCGTTCAATTACGGCCGCTTCTTCCGGGGAGATGGTTTGCGGTTTAGCCCCGTTACTCGAAATCGAAGTCGTCATATTCTTCCTCTGCTTCAGCCATGGCTTGTTTGACAATCTCTCGTTTTTCGCGCCACCGTTTGCCGGCATCCAGGCCGATATAAGCCACAAACCCGCCTATGGTCAGGGGGATCAGGATTTTATAGATGGCGTTGACCAGATAGAGGGCGGGCGTTTGTTCCAGCGTGGGAACGAAATGGCTTAACCAGGCCTGGGGAAAGCGAATCGTGGCGTCCTGGTGGCATTGCTGGCAGGTATGTTGCAAATTATCGGGGTAAACAGTAGATAGGGGATCGTCCGGCGCACGGATGTTGTGGATGCCGTGGCAGTCAAAGCAAACGGCCTTGTTGCTGGCGATCCCGGTATTTTGGCGGCGGAACAGGTTGACGGTACGGCCGTGAAAATCATTGAGGTAGGTGTCGAAGACGGCCGTAGAAATGTCATACTTCTCCATCAACGCCTCGTCACCGTGGCATTTGCCGCAAATAGCAATACTGTCATTGTGAAATGTGGCATTACGCGGGCCGCGCACACTGTGGACGCCGTGACAATCTACACAAGTAGGCACGTCCGGGTTCGATTCAATTTCCAGCGCCGCACCATGCACGCTGGAACGATAGGTCGAGTACACTGCCCGGTGACACGTGGCGCAGGTGTGCGAGATTTTGGCTCTGGGGGCATCCGGCTGGGTAATCTCGTGGCTGCCGTGACAATCCACGCAGAGGGGCGCTTCCCGGTTACCGCTCATTTGCGCTTTCACGTGGGCGCTGTCCACCGCCATGTCAAACTCTTCTTCATGGCAGGAGCGGCAGGCGTCATTGATCGCCAGCGTCATCTCCCGCCGGTCGTTATAGGGCAGGGCGACTTCCAATGAGACGTATTCGCCGCCCATTTCCCCATCCCCTTCCTCTGTTTCGTGGCAGGTGAGGCAGGTGATTTGCTCCACGTGATGGGGATATTCGCTGATGTCGGTGTGGCAGGCCACGCATTCCAGCCCGGCCGGGCCGTGGACGGATTGGGCGTAGATGTTATTGTCTACGTAGAGGGAAATCTGTTCGCCATCGGCAAAGGTACCAATGAAGTTGTGGTTGGAGTGGCACATCAGACAATCAGCGTCACCGGAGGATACGGCCGTGCCTTCCTGCTGCAGCGGCGCAGCCCAAACCTGGTCTAAGCGGCCCGTACCCCCAGGTTGGCTCCATAACAACCCGCTTAACCCTATGAATAACAATGCCGCTAAGAATTTTCTTCGATGACGATACATGAAACGATCCAGTCAGTTACTTGATTATTGAAAGCAGAAATCACAATTACATCTGCATCATTTGTTTGTGATATTCTTCACTTATACATATTATATTGGAGGGTGGGCTATCTTTCTGTCAGGAAAATTTGATACTAACTGTAGGGAATACTGGATGGCTGGGGCTGGTTGGTTGGTAAATTCAATAATTCATCGCAGAGAAAATCTCTGTGAGAGATTCCTCTCATTTCTTATCATATTGTGGTAAACTGCTGGCGGCTGGTACCCGCAGCCAGTAACATTGTGCGAATAACGCTAATGTTTGAAAGCCATTCTAAAAATTGGTTATGAACAACAAAGATAAGAAACCCAAACGTCAATATCCTCTCTTGTACGAAAAAGGTGTGCCCATTGCTGTGGGGATCATCGTGATAGCTATTATCATTTTGTTAATCATCACCGTTGGCCTGGCCCTAGGACTGATTCCAGGTGCAGGGTAAATAGGAGTCATATCTATGAGCATTAATATATTGTTACCTTTTACTTCGTTTGTTGTCAGCACTATTTTTGCTGTCCTGGTGTTCAGGCGTTACTTGCAGCGTAGAAGGCCCCACTTACTGCTCTGGGGCATTGGTATGGTGTTCTATGCTATTGGCTCTTTTTCCGAGGCGTATTATGGAGCTTTTGGCTGGAACGATCTGATTTTCCGTTTGTGGTACCTGTTTGGCGCTCTTCTGGTAGCAGCCTGGTTGGGTCAGGGTAGTGTCTATCTGTTGGCGAAGCGGAAATGGGCTAATATGTTTATGGCAATCCTGCTTCTGGCCTCCATATATGGGGCGATTCGTATTTTTACCGCCGAACTTGATCCCAGTTTGATGACCAGTGGTGAATTGAGCGGCCACGCCATCGTCACACCTGGCGTCCGTATTTTGACACCCTTTTTCAATTTGTAC
This sequence comes from Chloroflexota bacterium, assembly GCA_024278255.1. Taxonomy (GTDB): domain Bacteria; phylum Chloroflexota; class Anaerolineae; order Promineifilales; family Promineifilaceae; genus JAJRTP01. The sequence continues at coordinate 3,156 of JAJRTP010000568.1, forward strand.
GGTACGATAACGTTGGTGGGCGGCGCAGCCTATTCGGCCTGGATTTTCTGGCGTAAACGAGTCTTGTTGCACCGTGCTATCGGCAATATCTTGATCGCTGTAGGTGCTTTAGCGCCCGCTTTTGGCGGTGCATTTAGTCGCTTTGGGCTGGCAAACGCTCTGTACATCGGCGAGTTGTTGGGCGCTATTTTGATGTTTGCCGGGTTTATCAGGGCTACCACACCGATGAAGGTTGACGAACCGGCGACCTTGACCACACAATCCGCCGATCCTTCAGGCGCATCTAATTAGGCTAATGGGTCAATCTGTGCTGGGTGGCGAACTTGACGAGAGAAGGCACGTTGTTAATGTCCAGCTTTTGCATCAGACGGCTGCGGTATGTTTTGATGGTTTTGGGAGATAGAGCCAGCATCTCGGCAATCTCGGCGCTGGATTTGCTTTCCGCTACCAATTGCAACACGTCCCGTTCGCGGGGGCTGAGGCGGGCCAAGGGGCTGTCGCCGCTAACTGCGCTGCGCTGCTGGACGTAATCTTCGATGAGCATGTCTGAAACTTGCTGGCTCAGGTAACGGCCGTTTCCATACACAGTACGCACAGCCTGAACAATCTCAGCTTCGACGTTTGCTTGCAGTAAAATACCGTTGCTTCCCGCCTGTAAAACCCGCGCCACCTGGATGACGTTCGGCTGGGCAGCCAGGAAAATGATGCGGGTGTGTGGACAACACCGGCAGATTTTCCGGATGACGTGGATGCTGTTTAATTGACGGTCTGTTGCTCTGAGAATAACCACATCGGGGGAATGTTGTTTGATTTGTTTGAGAGCATCACGGCCGTTACCCGCCATCCCCACCACCTGCATATCTGGCTGCGCCTCCAGGAAAAGCCGCAGCCGGTCGCCTTCCTCCCCCGAATCAGCTAACAGAAAGAGGGCAATACTCATTGTCCCGTCTCCACCGAGCGCATTACTGGCGGTTTATGCGAGCTGCGGTGATTGACAATGTTCAGGTAACGCACTCCAAATGTAAAAGCTAATAATCCATAGGCTATTACCCCGGCCCCGGTAGCCAACTCAATCAATGAAGGCGTGTATTGGGTGTAGCGGGCAGTGATTTCCTGGGGCAGATAGGTCAGGACTACCAGTTGTCCCACCAGGGTCACATCCCAACGATAGGCGATGACCCCGGCGGCTACCAGGAATAAGGCAATCATGCGGGCTGTCGGGTCTTTGCGCCAACGGCCGTACAGCAAAATCACCACCGGTACAAGCATCCCCAACAGCACCTCACCCACCCAAAAATTGAAAGCCAGCGATCCTTTGGTCAATATTTGTAACCCCTCTGCCCGGCCCGGCTGGTAAGTGTATGTCATGGCAAACATGTCCCAGAAGCGGAAATAAATATAGCCCAACAGCGCCCAGCCGATAAAATGGGCCAGTCGTTCCAGCAGGGAATCATCAATTTTGGCTCGCGCACTGATCCGGGCCGCCAGCATAGAAGCGGCAATGGTCAGGGAGATGCCGCCCAGCACGGCCGAATAGATGAACAAGACTGACAGATTCGGCCGGTACCAGATGGGGCGCGCCTGTAAAACGCCATACGTGGCCCCCAATGAGGATTGATGCAGCAGGGAAAAGGCCAGGCCAAAAAAGGCCAGCACCGGCGCCAGGTGATGGATACTGGTCAGGCGATGGGACAGCCGGGGCAAAGCGCGCTGCATCCAGTCCGTTTCCCCAATAATGGGCATCGTCTCCAGAATCAGGACGGAGAAATACAGACCGACGCACATAGTCACTTCCCACAGTACTGAATGGGTGTTCCAGTAGACAAAACCGTGCCAGAACCGGTCCGGCCGGCCCACATCCATCAGCAGGCAAAGCATCGCCATACTGTAGCCAATGATGCCGATGAAGGTGGCGGTGCGGGCGACCGGGGCGTACTGCTTTAGACCAATCAGATAAACGGCCGCGCACAGAGAAAACGCCCCCGCACTCATGGCAATGGCTGACAGATCAATGGTAATCCACAAGCCCCAGGGCACTAAATCGGTCAGATTGGTGACGATCAGGCCCCGCCAAAATACTTGAATGGCCGCCGCTATCCCGATGCCGATGAGCAGCAGCAATCCCAGTACCCAACCCGCCAGGAGCAGAGCGGCGAGCCATTTGGGTTTCTTGGACTGATGCGTTTGTTGGGTGTTTACGGCCGTTGTCATGTTTCCTCTTCCCATTGCGCCGGCAAATAATAAACCCGCGGCTCCGTACCCATATCTTCCCGCAGCCGGAAATGGGGGTGAGCAGCCAGATAATGATTCACCTCAGACTGGGGATCATTCAAATCGCCAAAGATGCGAGCGCCCACGGGGCATTCCACTACGCAGGCCGGGGTAGCTTCCGGGGCTACGCCCGGTTTCCAGCCCATTGCCAGGCCGCGATCAATGCGGTGGGCGCAAAACGAGCATTTTTCCACCACGCCGCGCGGCCGTCGCGGGATTTCCGGCTGGCCCCATTCCGGTACGGCCGGATTCTCTTCGGTGAACGCTTTCCAATTGAAAGCCCGCGCCCCGTAAGGGCAGGCGACTTCGCAGTAGCGGCAGCCGATACAACGGTCGTAATCCATCATCACGATACCGTCCGCCCGTTTGTAGCTGGCTTTGACCGGGCACACGCTGACGCAAGGGGCATGGTCGCAGTGCATACACGGCCGTGTCAGAAACACCTCTCTGTCCCCCACCTGCCCCGCTTTGATGACCCGATTCCAATGAATCTCCGGCGGCACGTCATTGTGGGCCTGGCAGGCCAGCGTGCAGTAACCGCAGCCGGTACATTTATTCTGGTCAATCACCATGGCCCATTGATACGGGCTGCTGTCATCCGGTTCAGAACTCAGCCTCTTGCGCTTAAAGCCCAGGCTGATCAGAGCGGCCACACTCACAGCCAGCGCCTTTAGAAAATTACGACGTTCTGGCGATTGTAATTTCATTCATTGTCCCTATTTGTATGGTAGGCGAATTGGTCATTCGCCCCGCGATTTGGAAAATTGCGTTCCGAAGCCACTCACCGGTGGCGGAAAATATGGATAAACCAGGGTAAAAGAATGGCAGATAAGCCCACAATAACCCCGGCTGCTGCCACGCCCAGCAATGTGCCGCCCAGGGCCACAAAGCCCAGGGGATTGAGCGGTTCCGGTTCCGGTTTTACTTTGGCTTCAATGGCAGACGACATGGCATCCGTCGGATCATAAGCGCCAGGTGGATCGGGCTGGTAAACGACGGGCGCTGCCGGGTGGGTGTGATCGGTGGCGTTATGCAGCCCTTCTTCGTGACAGCCCACACACGTTTTTACGTCCACGTCAAACGTGTGACTGCGCTTGGCGCTGCCTTCTCCCACCGGCCCTTCCAGAGGCGCTAAATGGCAATTAGCGCAAGACAACCCTTGCTCATAATGAATGGAATGGGAGAAGCCTTCGGCGTGTGTTTCGTGACAGTTGGCGCATTGGGCGGAAACGTTCTTTTCTTTGAGGCTGGTGTTATGCTGGCTGTGGCAGCTCACACAAGCGACGTCGGCCTGCCCATGCGCGCTGACCTGCCATTCAAACCGCGCCTGAATATGGCACTTGCCGCACAATGCTTCGGAACGGTCTGTGGGCATGGGGGCGTCGGGGTGGTTGGAGTCTACGGGCGTGTGGCAGGCGGTGCAATGGACGTCGTCTTCTTCCCACGTATCGGTGGTGGCGTCGTAGCCGGTGGTGTGGCAATCCATGCAGGCTTGCGCGCCGCCTTGCGCCCCGTGCCCCCGGCGGGCATGGTCTTCCTGGTCGGCCAGATGGCACTGCCCGCACGACAGGCCACGGCCGTGAGCGCTTTGCTCCCAATTCAGGTAAATATCCCAGTGACATTCCCGACAATCTAGTAAAGGTTCCTGACCGGGGGGAGGTTGTTCTTGTTTCGGAGAACCGGCCTGGATGGATACGGCCGTAAAAAACAGTAGCAACAGCGTCCCCACCACCGCCAAAAAACGCCAGCACCCAGCTTTGACTTTGCACATTAGCTTCCCACTTTTGTAGGGCAAATCTGCGCCCTGTCCGGGCAGGTTGAGCGCCTGCCCGCCACATTTGCCAGGATGTTAATTTCTATTGTGATATTCTTCACTAATTATACAGAGTGAGGGGGTGGTTTATTGTCAGGAAAACTTGATGAATAGTGTGGGGAAAATTTGAAACCGCCCCAACTGCTCAAAGGTAGTCGCGGTATCTTACCGCGGCTACTCCAGAGGTGTTAGGCCATGCTGGATGGCAAATTTGACCAGTGCGGGCAGATCACTGATGTCTAATTTTTGCATCAGGCGGCTGCGGTATGTTTCCACTGTTTTGGGGGAGAGGGAGAGGATTTTGGCGATCTCTGCGCTGGATTTGCCTTCAACAACCAATTGTAATACTTCGCGCTCCCGTGTGCTGAGGCGGCCCAGGGGACTGTCCGCTTCACCTTGCTGACGTTGGTGCAGGTAATCATCAATCATTGTGTCCGAGATTTTTTGGCTGAGGTAATGGTGCCCGGCGTAAACGGTGCGGACGGCGTTCACTATCTCGTCGCCGGCCGATTCCTTCAATAAATAACCGCGCGCTCCGGCCTGCAAGGCGCGGGCGATGTGTTCTGAAGTGGCGTGCATGGAGAGAATGATGATTTGGGCCGACGGGCAGGATTGGCGAATCTGCTGCGTGGCTTCAATCCCGTTCAGTTCCGGCATGGTGATGTCCATGAGGACGATGTTGGGCTGCAATTTGGTGACTTGTTGCACGGCTTCACGGCCGTTAGCCGCATCCCCCACCACGGTAATATCCGCTTGGGAATTGAGTAAGAAGCCCAACCCATCCCGTACAACAGCATGATCGTCAGCCAAAAAAACGGTAATACTCATAAGGGCGCCTCGACTAAAATACGTGTGCCTTGCCCGATACGGGAATCAATATGACATTGCCCGCCGACTGCCTCAGCTCGTTCCGTCATAATCAGCAGGCCCCAACCCCGGTCTGCCTCCGGTTCGCCTACCGCCTGCCGGTCAAAACCGACGCCATTGTCGCTAATGGTCAGACAGATATTGTTGGCGCTGGTTTCCAGGGTAATGTCTACCTGATCGGCCTGGGCGTGTTTGGCAATGTTAGTCAACGCTTCCTGAGCAATGCGGAAGAGGGTGTTTTCCACCAATGGGGAGATGGCTGGCAGGGAATTTTTGGCGTGGACGCTGACGGCGATGTTGGTACGTTCTGAAAATTGCTCGCCCAACCAGCGCAGGGCAGAAGAAAGTCCGTAATCGTCCAGGATGGACGGCCGTAAATCAGCCATGATGCCCCGGATTTGATTGGTAATTTCCTCTACCAGTTTTTGCGATTCCAGGAGACGGTGGGTGACGGCCGTATCCTCCGGCGTCAAGGTTTGAATAATCTTTATATTAATCCCCAGCGCTGTCAGATTTTGCCCTACCTGGTCATGCAGTTCACGAGCCAGTCGTTGCCGCTCCATCTCCTCGGTTTCCGATAAACGGATATTAAGCAGACGCAGCCGTTCATGATGTTGGCTGACAGTTTCAAAAAGTTGGGCATTTTCCAGGGCCACACCAATTTGTCCGGCTACGGAACCAAGCAATTGCATGTCACAGTCACTTACATTCTGGCTGGCTGGCAAGCGCAAGTTCATGACACCCAGAATATTATCCCGCGCTTTCAGGGGGAGACATACATCGTGATGATCTGGCATTTCCGGCCAGATACGGCTGTGGCGTTCGTCATGCCAACAGTTGTCGCAAAGGACAGATTCTCCCGTTTGAGCCACCAGCCCACACAAACATTCGCCCAGCCGGGGTGGGCTAGTGATGCAGGGATGGTTAGCGCCGGCGCCCCGGTGCGCAGCCAGTTCCAGGCTGTCCCGGCTTTCATTCAGACGGAAAAGCATTCCTTTGGCCTGCCCGCCAAACATATCCAGGCTCAGCACTTCTTCCAATGCGTC
>JAJRTP010000569.1 GCA_024278255.1 Chloroflexota bacterium
AGCAGGTGGAGGAACGGCCGTATCTTATCCCTCCGAACGAACAAGAAACCATTGCCCAACACCCGTCGCTGGATACCGGCTTGTTGACCAATACGCTGCATCAGGCCAATTTGGGGCGCCTCATTCATACGGCCGTATTCTCCCACGACACCCAATTATTGGCCCATTGGGGCGAGCTAACCGGCAGTGAAGCCGCGGCCATTGCCCATTTTGTCGGCCGGGGTTGGGCCGATTTTTCCGGTATTTCCCGCGTCCAGTTTATGCACTTGCCGGTGCGTACTGGCGATCAGCTTTTATACACCCAGTCAATCAATGAAGATGATTATTTACTGACATTGGCAGCTTTGCCAGAAACTCCCATCAGCGAACTACGTCATCAGGCGCGGCGGTTGGGTCGCAAATTGGCTAATGTAGTACAGGGTCAGGAACCGCCGCCGACGAATTTGCTGGGCTATAATGGGCACGACGGCCGTATCTCTTACGCTATCGTCTGGCAGGCGGTCGCTCCCTTACCATCCTCTCTGCACATCCCTCTGCGTCGCGCGCTGGAACGGCTGGCGGTAGAAAATGCCTGCATCCTGACCCACACCGGCATTAAGGCCGACATGGTTCATCTGGTAGTGACCTGCCCGCCGGGCCGGGACAGCGCCTGGGCTGCCTGGCTCTTCAAAAACGGCTCTGAGCAGATCATCCAGCAAGAGTACGGCATTATGGCGCGCCTCTGGGAAACGGGTTATTATGCCGTAGAATCGGGCGATCCTTTGTCAGAAGTAGAGTTGAATCTGTTTCTGGAGAAGGCAATGTAACGTATTGCGTATTTCGTGCTGCGTATTGACCGGCTCGTTTACGAAATACGCAATACGCAATACGAAATATGGACGACGTTATTCAATTACATCCCTTGCTGACCCAGGCACGGCCGTTACCCGGCCTCTATCTTTCTCATAATTTGCGCCAGCACGAGCAGGAAACGTTTGTTTACAGCAACTTTGTCACCAGTCTGGACGGCCGTATTGCCATCCCTCATCCCGACAAACCGGGGCTGATGGTGCCGCCGCAGACTGCCAATGTGCGGGATTGGCGGTTGTTTCAGGAATTGGCAGTGCAGGCGGACATCATCATTACCAGCGGTCGCTATTTGCGCGATTATGCGGACGGCCGTGCCCAGGAAATTTTAGAGGTATACGATGACCCCGACTTTGTCGATTTGGGTAACTGGCGGCGGGAACAAGGGTTGTCTCCCCAACCGGATCTGGCGGTGATTAGCGGCAGTCTGAATTTTCCTATTCCGAAAGTGTTGACGGCGCACGGCCGTAAAGTCATCATTTTCACCACGGCCCAGGCAGACCGGCAGCGGGTGCGGCAGATGGAGGCGCAGGCGGGGCAGGTAGTTGTGGCGGGGGAAGAATCGGTAGACGGCCGTAGCCTGGTGCAGCAAATGGCCCAAATGGGCTACCGCACCATCTATTCCGCCACCGGCCCCAAAGTGCTGCACTTGCTTTTGGCAGGAGGTGTCCTGGACAGGCTGTATCTTACGTTGGCGAATCGGATTTTGGGGGGACGGCCGTTTTCCAGCATTGTGGAAGGGCCATTACTGGAACCGGCGATAGATATGACCCTACACACGCTCTATTATGATGCGGCCGGCCTGGATGGGCTGGGTCAGTTATTTGCTGCTTACGATGTTGTGGAGATTAGAGATTAGAGATTGCCCAATCTCTAATCTCTACAAATTATTTAATTCCAGACACCCAACACTTCCGGGCCGCGATCCAGTTCCCAGGGATAGATGATGTAAGCATCCGTTACGGCCGCGTAATAGGTAGGCGTAAATCCGGGGTAGAGTGAGGAACCGGGTTTGTAATGCAAAACGCAGGTATCCGGCATACCGCCGGCCGCGTCAATCCGATTGGCGACCGTGACCATATTCCGCCCCTTCGTCCATACGTCATCCACCACCAGAATCCGCCGTCCTTCCAGCAGATCATCGTCGGGAAACTGGATGAATTCGGGGATGGCATACTTTTCCTGTCCGGACATTTGCAGGCCGGGAAAATCGGCGGGAAAACGCACGGAGGCAGTTAAAATATAGGTGATATTTAACGCTTCTGCCAGCATCCCGCCGGGAACCATGCCGCCGCGGGTGATGACGACCATGCTGTCGTAACGGCCGTGTATCTGCGGCGCCAAATAATCAATCAATTTATCCACGTCGGACCAGGTTAGCACTTCACGACGCATACAATTCTCCTTCTACATACGTAAATGCAGGCATACCCGGCTCCACCCGTGTATGCCTGTCCAATTTAATCCTACCCGTTCCCCGGCAGTATGTCAACATAAGGGAGATCAAAGATTGGCAATCAACGAATCTCCAAACTCTATTCTCCCAGTTCTTTCGCCAGCGTATGCCGCATCGCCTCCAGTTCTTTCATCCTCTCTGGCGGAACGGTGGGTGGCTGCAAGTCCAGTTCCTGAATGCGATTGGCAATAATATCGGCCACAGCAGAACGCATAAACCATTTGTTGTCGGCCGGAATGACGTACCATGGGGCGATTTCCGTGCTAGTGGCGTTCAACATATCTTCAAATGCCTGTTGGTAGTCATCCCAATACTGCCGTTCTTTGTAATCGCCAATCGAGAATTTCCACTCTTTGCCCGGTGTTTCCAACCGCGCCATAAAGCGCCTTAATTGTTCTTCTTTGGAGACATGAAGGAAAAATTTCAGAGTCAAAGTATCCTGATTAGCCACCATTTGCTCAAAAGCGTTGATGGACTCGTAACGCGCCTGCCAGATTTCCTCCAGGCTGGCCCCGTGCAGGCGGCGCGGCATCCATTGCGATTCTAAAAAATTGGGGTGAACGCGCACTACCAGCACTTCTTCGTAATAGGAACGGTTGAAGATGTTGATACGGCCGTGCGCCGGTAACTTCCGCATAGGCCGCATCAGAAAATGAAACTGCTTCTCTTCCTCCGTAGGCGCTTTGAAGCTGTACACATCCACACCTTGCGGGTTAACGCCAGTCATTACATGTTTAATTGTGCCGTCTTTGCCCGCAGCGTCCATCGCCTGGAAGATAATCAGGACCGCGTACTGCTTACTGGCCCACAACAACTCCTGCGCCACCGCCAAATCCTTTACATCATGCTTCAGCGCCTTCTTGCCCTCTTTCTTGTTTTTGAATCCGGCCGTATAGCCCGGATCATAATCCGCCAGCCGAATCTTCTTCTCCGGCGGTACAATAAACGGCGTATGGTCTAAACGGTGTTGGTTACTCATTACACATCTCCATTTTCCCGGAAACGCCACAGTTTCCGGGAAAATACATGCTCACTCAATTCTTTTTACGGGAAGGAAACCGCGTCAATACTGTCGCTTCGGCCGGAATGGGCATCCGCGCTCCCTGTTTGATGGTTTCCGGGACGCGCAACGGCCGTACCCCGCCGCCCATCTGGTAAATCCAAATCTTCGTCTCCGGCTTGCTCAGGCTGATCGGAACCCACGCCTGCCCCAGCAAATAACCCTCACTGTCAATGGAGCAGCTAGTCACAGTGCCTACAACCTTGCCTTTTTGGTCCAACACCGGATCACCTTTGTCCGGCCGGCGCACCCCCTTCTCATTCAGGCGGAAACGTACCACCACGTGATCCCGTTCCTGCTCATGGGCAATGAAGGCGTCCCGCCCCACAAAAAACGGCTTCCACAGCTTCACGTAAGCGCCAAAACCCGCGTCCGCCGGATTCAGCCCCAGATCGCCCGCCATTTCGTGGCCGTACAGCGGCAGCCCCGCTTCCGTGCGCAGACTGTCCCGCGCCGCCAGCCCCGCCGGTTTCAGGCCATACGATTCGCCTGCTTCCATTAAGGCATTCCACAATTCCGGCGCCTTGTCGGGATGGACGAACAACTCGTAAGCAATCCGCTCGCCTGTGTAGCCGGTGCGGGAGATGATCACGTCCAGCCCGGCCAACCGGCCTTGCGTCAATCCAGCCCAGGGCAGCGCCTTGATGCGCCGCGCCAAATCGCCGTCGTCGCACAGTTCCAGGATGATGTCGCGGGATTTTGGTCCCTGGATAGGCATGTCTACCCGGCACTCGTCGCCCCACTGCCGGTCGCGCAAATTGCGCAGTTGGACGGGGTGTTGGATGTGGGCATACGGCCGTTTCCCGTCAATCATCACTTCCCCATTATTCACCGCGTTCAGCCAGGCCCAATCCTTGTCATTGTTCGAGGCGTTCACCACCAGCAAAAACCGCTCCTCCGCCAGCCGGTAGACCAGCAAATCATCTATCACCGAGCCGTCCGGGAGGAGGAAATGGGTGTAGTGAGAACGGCCCACCTTCAGGGATCGCGTCTCATTTGCCGTCACCACGTTTAGAAATTCCACCACGTATGGCCCGCTGGCGTCAAACACGCCCATGTGTGTCGCGTCAAACAGCCCGGCGGCCGTGCGTACTGCCAGATGTTCCTCTATCACCGACGTTTTATAGCGCACCGGCATCTCGTAGCCGCCAAAGTCCACGATGTGGCCGCCCAGGTCTACGTGCGCCTCGTATAAAGTGGTGCGTTTTAAGGGAGCGTCGGTTGGTTCTTCCCAGACAAATTCGGGCAGCGCCGCGCTGCCAGGCCGGTTCTCCTGGCCGATGAAGAACGGTTTGTTGTCGGCAAAGGGATTGTATTCTGTTGCCTTTTTGTCTTTGCCTAGCTGCTTGATGAGTTCAACGGCCGTAACCGCCAACCCCGTCACTTCCTCCAGCCAATCCACCGGCAGCAGCGTTACCGCCACCGGGCCGGGAATCTTCGCGTACAAATCGCCAAAATCCACATACCCGTCCGACAAAGCCGCCAGCCAATCATGCGCCTGCTGTGCCTCAGCCGGTTTGAGGAAACGCAGCCGGTACGTGTCTGCCGAGACGCGCAGCAAAGCCGCGTCCACATCCAGGCCGGGGGCGTAAAGGTGCGTCATCTGCGCCTGCCCATCCGCCAGCGCCAGCACGTCACTCGTCAAAGCATTGTTAAGGAAGGCTGTTGCCGCCTGTCCCCGCACTTCCAGCGTCATGGAAAGCGATTTCGGTTCCGCTTGCCCGCGCAATTCCCGCACCATTTGCCGGGCGCGCTGCAAGCTGTCGTAATCCACTTTGGCCCGAAGCTGTTTCTTGCCCTTCATTCCCAGGTAAGTAAATGGCGTGCAGTTGTTCATTACCAGGGCGATGGCTTCCGCCAATTTGTCCACTTCCGCGTCGCCAAAGCCCAACTGGCTGATCCAAACCGTGCCCAGGCGCAGGCCGGTAGGATTCATGGCCCCTTTGTCGCCGGGGATGGTGTTGCGATTGAGAACAATGCCGGCTGTATCCAGAATCCGCGCCGCCATGTCGCCGGACAGATGGACGCCGTTGTGGCTGACGCTTTTCGTGTCCACCAGCAGCAGATGGTTTTCCGTGCCGCCGCCCACGATACGCAGACCGTGTTCTGCCAGTTTTTGCGCCAGCCGCTGCGCATTTTGCACAATACGCTGCTGCAACTCCCGGAACTTCTCGGAATTGTCCAGGCGTAAGGCGACGGCTAACGCGGCCATCGTGTTGAGGTGCGGGCCACCCTGTTCGCCAGGGAAGACGGCTCGATCAAGTTTCCGCACCAAATCCTTGCGGTGCGTCATCACCATGGCCCCGCGCGGCCCGCACAGGCTTTTGTGTGTCGTCGTGGTCACCACGTCGGCAATGCCAATGGGACTGGGATGTACGCCGGAGGCCACCAAACCGGAAATGTGGGCAATGTCGGCCATCAAATAAGCCCCTACCTTGTCCGCAATCTCGCGGAAACGCTGCCAATCCACAATCATGGGATAGGCGGAGAATCCGGCCACGATGATTTGTGGCTGGGCTTCGATGGCCCGGCGTTCGATGTCGTCGTAATCCAGTTGCTCCGTTTCCGGGTCTACAAAATAGGGTACGCCTTTGTAATGCTTGCCGGAGCGGTTGATGCGCGTGCCGTGCGAAAGGTGGCCGCCGTCGTTCAGATTCAGTCCCATAATGGTGTCGCCCGGCTGCAGCAGGGCGGTGTAGACGGCGCTGTTGGCCGGCGCGCCGCTAAGTGGCTGCACGTTGACGTACAGGTTGTCCGGGCTGACGCCGTTGGCGGCAAACAGTTCGGCCGCCCGGCGCCGGGTGAGTGCTTCCAGAATGTCGGCGTACTCCACACCTTTATAGTAGCGAGGGTCGCTGTTGCGCCGGTAGAGGGCCAGTTCCAGGGGGATGTCCAGAATTTCCGCTTCGGTTTGCTTGCGGCTGGCCTCGCGCGGGTAGCCTTCGGCGTAGATGTTGCCGAAACGGCTGCTCATGGCGGTGCGTACAGCATCCGGCGCTTCGCTTTCGGACGCAATGAGAATGATGGTGCTGTCCTGGCGTTGGTTTTCCAGGTTAATAAGGTTATCCAGCGCTGGGTCGAGTTCTTCCAGCGATCCGGGGAAAATGAAATCTTTTGACATGTGGGGGTCTCCTAACATAAATGGTAAAGTTTGCCTGATTTTAGCAGGATTTGGCCGAACTGCTACTGTTTAATGAGTTGACAGGGCACGGCCGTTTTGGCATAATCACCCTTACCATTTAATAAACAAAAAGCGATGATGGAGACGACTAAACGGCCGTAGCCTGTTAAGCGAGTCCGGGACGGTGTGAGCCGGACACAGC
>JAJRTP010000570.1 GCA_024278255.1 Chloroflexota bacterium
AATGTGTGCATAAATTGGCCAGGCAATTACCGCCTAATGAGCAGAAAGGGGCCAAAGATGCGCTGATTTTGGCGGGGAATGCGGTCTTTAAAATTTTCCATTTTGGCGGGGCGTTTGGCGTGGAATTGAGCCAGACCGTTACAGGGTTAAACCCAGGAAGTAAAGCGACATTGACGGTTCCAATTCTGGCGGTGCGTTATAAGGAAACGGACCCGTTTGGTACGGAGACGGGTGTGTGGGTCAATGGCGAAGGAGAATGGGCCAATGGACTGGTCATTAAAAACCGGCAGTGGTACCGGCATAAGGTGGAATTTACGGTGCCGGATGACGGCCGGGCCGACATCCAGATTCGCTTTAAGAATAAATGGCCGGCTAGAAAGGATTACTTTATTGATAATGTGACATTGGAAGCGGAAGAAGCCGAGGTGAGCGATACACCGACCAAACCTAAAGACAAACCCAAGCCGCCGCCACCTCCTCCCCCTCCCTCTCCTCCACCGCCACCACCGGAAAACAGTGTAACCATTTCCGCACCGGAAGGGATGGCTGTGATTACGGCCGTATCCGATAATCCCGATTTAGTCATTGTGGTGGTGCCTAAAGGGACCAAAGTAGAGATAAATTAACTACGCTGAGACCGCCGACAGCAGGCTGTAAATCGGTGATAGCCTGCTGCCGGTGTTTGTTTTGGGCATGGCAAATCACTTTTTATTTGGCAAAGTATCAATAAATTGTCGTTTTTCAGATAGTACGATAATATCGAAGAAGTTTTCTGCCTGCATCAGTCCAGTGGCATCGGCTCCACGGGAATAGCTATACGCTGATAACGGTTGATGATGGCAATACCGATGATGATCAGAACCATCCCGGCTAACATGACGGCCGTAACCGTTTCCCCTAAAAACAGCACGCCCAAAATCACAGCCACAACCGGAATGATGTAGGCGGACATGGCCGAAGCGGTTGCTCCAAACTTTTTGATGTTGTAGACAAAGAGCAGCATCCCGCCAAATGTGCCCACAAAAGCGGCATAGAGCAAGGCTGTGTAGCCGATTTGCGTCACCTGGCTCAAGTCCAACCCCACAAACAGAAGGGAAAGCGGCATGACAATGAGGGCCGCGACGAACATGCGGATGGCAGCCACGTCGTAAACGTGATAGCTGGTAAGATATTTACGCAAAAAAACGGCGGATGAATTGCCAAAAAGGATGCCGATGATCATCAGAATGTAACCCAGGGGATTGGCGCGGGTCACGTCAGGCAGGCCGCTTTCGCCGCTGAGGGCTAATACGGCCGTGCCTCCCAGCGCCAGGATCACCCCGAACGATTTGCCTCGCGTCAACTTCTCATCCGACAGGAAAAAGTGGGCCAGGATGACGGTGATGGCCGGACCGGTGGTAAGCAGGATCGAGGCCACGCCGCTGGACAGGTATTGCAGGGAGGAGACGATGAAGGTCATGGGTACGGCCGTGCCGATGACACCCAAAATACCGGCGCGCAGCCACAACTGCCGGTCTTTGGGCCAGGTATAGCGCCGCGGGAAAAGAGCATACATTAACAGAAAAGCGACTGAAGCCAGGCTCAAGCGCAAACCGACATACGTGGAAGGAGCAAATTGGCCCACGCTAAACCGGGAAATGACCAGGGTGGAGCCAAAGACAAAGCCGAGAAGAACGATATAGGGGATTGATTTTGTTGACATAAATATTCCAGCGCGTAAGGTGCGACGCACTTGCAGAAGTGCGCCGCACATGTGTTAGATGGATGTCTAATTATTTGCGCCGGAATTATAGAGGATTTTTGCCAGATGGGGCATTAGAAACCAACTAATCTCCAGCAGAGACGCAGTAATACCAGTTTGGCCGTTTGGGGATGATGGTTTGCCATTGGCCACCGAAATCACCGGTTTGGGGCGGGGTGTTGTTGCTGCGGTAAATGTACCCGGCAAATTGGGTAGGGGAATACTGCTGGGTGATGAAGAGGATGGCAGTGGTCCCGTTGTCATTGAGGATGGTGATACGGCCGTTGTCCGCGGAAAGGTGCCGGTAACGCTGCGGCAGCCAGGCCACACCGGTTTCATCTGGCTGGATGGCGCCACTCTCGACCAGATTGGTGACGGCCGTATAATTGCCATACTGCCAGCGAAAACCAATCTCCTCCCATAAGGAAGCATAAGGTACCAGATGTACAATCACCAAGACACCCAGATTGATGAACAGGGGCAGCGCCGCCAGTTTGATCCCCTCGTGCAGGGAGAGGCTCAGGAAGATGATGGAAGCCAGCACCAGCGCAACCAAAATCAGGCGGATGCTGGTGGCGAAGGGTTGCAGCCAGGCTTGGTTGCGCGCGCCGACGGCCGTATAGGTTACGGCCGTTACGCCTATAGCAATCACCCCGAACCAGGTAGAAAACACCACCAATGAAGGAAACCCCGCCCCGTAAGTTTCTTCTGATGTGAGTGTCTGGTTCATTACTACCTTCCTTGCGAATTACGTTATCACGCATCACGCATCACATTTTCACGTTTCATTTCCAGTCTGGGTAATAAATGGGCCATGCCGTACATGAAACCCATAACGGCCGTAAGTGATAAGGTAACGACGGCCGTGCGTAACAACAACGTCGGGTCCAGAAAATTTTGCGCCATATCCTGCATGAGCAAGAGCGGGTTAGAGAACAAATCCCAACTATTCCAGCGCAGGAAACGACCCACGTAAACGCCAAAACCGCTCAAAAGCAAGGCCCCGGCGACAAACAGCCAACTCAGGCGCGCACCAAACCAGCGGGTTACTACTGATTGCATTATGTAAAGCGATACCAGCCCCAACGCCAGCCCGGTCAGAGCAAAAGAGAAAATCATCAGGCCGTCATACCAGACCGGCACGCCGTGTTTCGGATACAGATGGATAAAATCGGTGATGAGATAGGGCGCGTTGGGGA
>JAJRTP010000571.1 GCA_024278255.1 Chloroflexota bacterium
GGGGATTTGTTTGCCGGGGAAAATGTCTCGCTGATTATTTGTTACGTAGGTACTTATGCTACTTCGTCCCAGGTGTTACCCGTCGTGCAGCGGGGTAAAGCGCCGGTTCTCATCCTCAATTTGCAGCCCACGCCCGCTCTCGATTACCCGAACACGGATACGGCCGAATGGCTGGCGAACTGCTGCGCTTGCTGTGTACCGGAGATTGCCAATGCTTTTACGCGCAGCGCTATCCAGTTTAACGTGGTTTCCGGCTTGCTGAATCCGGCCGAGGGTAGGGCTAATCGTTATTACGGCCGTGCCTGGGCGGAAATTGAAGAGTGGATAACGGCCGCCAACGTGCGACAGGCGCTGTATAACAGCCGTATTGGTTTTCTGGGCCACACGTATCCCGGTATGTTGGATATGTATTCCGATTTCACCATGCACCACGCCCAACTGGGTACTCACGTTGAGGTGTTGGAGATGGATGATTTGCAGGCCCGGGTTACGGCCGTTACCGAGGACGAAATCGCAGCCAAGAGCACTGAAATTCAGGCTGTGTTTGATATTGTGGAACAGGGCCGCGATAAAATTTCCCAACCTGTGACGGAAGAGGGGCTGCGCTGGTCGGCCCAGGTAGCCTGCGGCCTGGATCGGCTGGTAGATGATTTCGATTTACAAGGGTTGACTTACTATTACCGGGGCTTGGCCGGCAACGAAAACGAGACAGTCGGGGCCAGCCTGATCGTGGGTAATTCTTTGTTGACAGCCAGGAGCGTTCCGGCTTCGGGCGAGGGGGATTTGAAGACGTGTCTGGCGATGTTGATCATGGACAGATTGGGCGCGGGCGGCTCGTTTACGGAGTTCTACGCGATGGATTTCTATGAAGATTTCATCCTGATGGGACATGACGGCCCCGGTCATATTGCCATCAGCGAAGGGAAACCGGCGCTGCGCGGCCTGGGGCTGTATCACGGCAAGCGAGGCTACGGCCTTTCGGTCGAGTTCAAGGTAAAGACCGGCCCGGTCACGATTTTAGGGATGACGCAAACAGTGGACGGCCGTCTCAAAATGCTGGTGGCCGAAGGAGAATCTATTCCCGGCGAGACGATGCAAATCGGTAACACCAATTCCCGGCTCAAATTCAAGCTGGACCCGGCCGAGTTTATGAATCGCTGGTCAGAAGAAGGGCCTACGCATCATTGCGCTTTGGGGGTGGGCCATCAGGTGGGCAAGATCAAGAAGTTGGCCCGCTTGTTGGGGATTGAACTCGTGGTTATTGATTGAGAAGAACTTGAATATGCAAACTGACCTGGCAAACCACATTCAAGAGACACCGCTTTGCGATACGCATGAGCATCTTTGGCCTGAGCAGCAATA
Source organism: Chloroflexota bacterium (assembly GCA_024278255.1). GTDB lineage: Bacteria > Chloroflexota > Anaerolineae > Promineifilales > Promineifilaceae > JAJRTP01. The sequence goes on from JAJRTP010000571.1 coordinate 1,363, forward strand.
TGTCGCAGATGGGCCGGACATTATTCAAGCGCTATTTACATCTTACGTATGTAATGATTTGGTTGTGGCTGGGGCGGCGCAAACGGCCGTTGACACATTCCTCGACAGCGCTAACCCTGATATTCGCAGCCGGTTTGGTGGTGTTGAAGAAGCGTGGCGAGCGATTCGTCACACGGGTTATGGTGAAGCTACCCGTATCACCGCCAGAGAATTGTACGGCATCGAGGAAATTACGCCGGATGCGCTGGAAGCGGCGCAGCCCATCCATGAGCGTTTGCGCCAGCCGGGCCAGCGGCTAAGTATTTTACGCGATAAAGCAAATCTCGATCATGTGCAAGTTGACAGCATGACCTGGTCTTGCTTGCCCGATGAGTCCGGCCCCGATTTCTTTTTCTCCGACATTTCCTGGTTCAGTTTTTGCAACGGCCGTCCGGAGCTAGAATTGTTAGCTGAGGAAACCGGTATTGAAGTGTGTGATTTGACTGACCTGCGCCGGGCGATGGCCGCCTTGTTTGCCCGTTATGCAGACACGGCCGTTGCCGTGAAAACCCAGCACGCCTACCAGCGAACCCTGGTGTGGCAGGAACGCACAGATCAAGAAGCCGCCCAGGCGCTGGCCGCTTACTTGCGTGATGGGGATGCTGCCAGTCAGGCAGACTACCTGTGCCTGGGCGATTGGTGCTGGGCCAAGGGGGTCGAATTGGCTATCGAGTACGATTTGCCCTTCAAAATCCATACCGGCTATTATGCCCATCACAGCCATATGGTCGTTGACTATATTCGCAGTGGTCATCTGGATGCGTTGCTGCGCCGCTATCCTGAGGCTCGTTTTGTCCTGATGCACATTGCTTATCCTTACAGCCATGAATTGATTGCCCTGGCCAAACATTTTCCTAACGTTTATGTTGATTTGTGTTGGGCGTGGAGCATTGATCCCTTCAGCACGGCCGATTTTGTGCGACGCTGCATTCACGCTGTTCCGGCCAACAAGGTTTTTATTTTTGGCGGTGATACGTTTTGGCCGGCAGGTGTTGTTGGCTATGCTTATCAGGCCCGTTCCTGGCTGACACGTGCCCTGCAAGCTGAAGTGGATGACGGCCTGATAACAGAAGCGGAAGCGATAACCCTGGCATCGCGCTATATGCGCCAGAATCAATATACCTGTTTTAGAATCGAGAAGAAAAGAGAAGGCATTGCTGCTAAAATGTCTTAATACTTATAAGGAGAAAAGTACATGTTCCGTAGAGTA
>JAJRTP010000572.1 GCA_024278255.1 Chloroflexota bacterium
ATTTTTGTACCGGTCCAGCTCGATTTCCTCGTCCAGAGAGCGCACCTCGCCGTTGATGCGGGCGCGCACAAAACCGGCCTTGCGAATGTCTTCAAAGATGCCTTGATGCTGCCCTTTGCGATGGCGGATCAGGGGAGCCAAAACCATGATGCGGCTGTCCAGCGGCATTTGGGCCACCGTGCCGACAATCTGGTCTGCGGATTGGGGGCTGACGGGACGGCCGCATTCGGGGCAGTGGGGCGTGCCAACGCGGGCGTAGAGCAAGCGCAGATAGTCGTAAATTTCGGTGACGGTACCTACGGTAGAACGCGGGTTGCGGCTGACCCCTTTTTGGTCAATGGAGACGGCCGGACTCAACCCCTCGATCTGGTCTACATCCGGCTTTTCCATCTGGCCCAAAAACTGGCGGGCGTAGGCGGAGAGGGATTCAACGTAACGCCGCTGGCCTTCGGCAAAGATGGTGTCGAAAGCCAGGGAAGATTTGCCGGAACCGGACAGGCCGGTGATGACCACCAGCTTGTCGCGGGGGATTTCTACGTTAATATTTTTCAGGTTATGCGCGCGAGCGCCACGCACGATAATTTTGTCCAGGGACATGCACTTTTCCTCGATTTCCAGATTTAGACAGAACATTCATTCTATCACAGAATACGGCCGTAAACCATTAGCGTTTGCTTGGTTTTGGGGAAAGATGACAACGAATTAGGGAATGAACGAATTGAGTTTTCGCATCTCTGACGGCCGTAGGGTGTGTTAAAATAAGTGACATGTGGATAAAGCGATGCGTGGTTGGTTTGATGGGATTGCTATTCCTGCTGACGGCTTGCGGCGAAACGGCCGTGCCCTCCACCCCCACACAGCTACCCGCAGCCACGCATCAGCCCGCAGCCACGGCCGTATCCCCCACCATCACCCTGCCGCCCACCAACACGGCCGTCCCCCTCTCTTTAGCCATCGCCACAGCCACATTACCACCCACTCCCGCGCCACCCACAAACACACCGCCGCCTATCCCCACCAGAACGCCGCGCCCGCCAACGGCCGTACCGCCCACCAGTACACCCACCATCGGCATTGAGGAGTTTACGGCAACGGCCGTAGACGTTCCCGGCGGCGGCAAGGAAGTGACCTTTACCTGGCAAAGCTACGGGGCCACGGAAGCGGTCATCGCCGTGGGCACGTCCCTGCGTTTTGCTCCCTGGCAGAACGTTGATCCCAGCGGCACGACTGTCATGCGGCTGGACGGTACCATCTACCGCAACCCCATCGCCACCCTGACGGTGAAAAATGAAGCGGGGGAAACTGCCGCAACGGACGTGACCATTGAATGGCCTTGCCCATACAGCTATTTTTTCACGCCGGAACCAGCCGCCTGCCCCCTTGGCCCGCCCACCATCACAGACGCAGCGCAGCAGGAATTTGAAAACGGCCGTATGCTGTGGCTGGCAGTGATTGAGGGAGATACGGCCGTCTACAAACAAATTCTCGTCCTGAGCAACGACGGCAGTTGGCAGCTTTACGACGACACCTGGCGCGAAGACGAACCGCGCGACGATCCCTCTCTGACGCCGCCGGAAGGATTGAGCCAGCCGATACGCGGTTTTGGCAAGGTGTGGCGAACACATGAAGAAGTGCGGAATAAATTGGGCTGGGCTACGGGGTCAGAGCAGGGCTTTACCAGCATGTGGCAGTGGCGTACCCAGGAATCCATCCCCAGCATTGCTTACGCGCAGTTGGCAGATGGAAAGATTATCGAACTGGCTGGCGATGGCAGCGGCGGCTGGAGCTATTGGGAAAACGGAGAATAAGATGACGGAACATCCGGCATTGACCTTATTGGCAGAATTATTGGCTGTGCCCTCACCATCTGGCTGGGAAGCAGAGTTGGCGAAATTGGTGCGGGGCAAACTGGAGGGCCTGGGCTACGCCCACGAGACCGATGCGGCAGGCAATGTGCTGGTGCGGCTGGACGGCCGTCATCCAGACGCACCGCTCTCCGTTTTTGCCAGCCACATGGATGAGATTGGTTTTGTCGTCAGCAGCATAGAGGCGGATGGCACGCTGCGCGTCAAAAAGAGCGGCGGGTTGTATCCCTGGAAATTGGGGGAATCGCCGGTAGAGATTTTGGGAGATAACGGCCGTATCACCGGCGTCCTCTCCTTTGGTTCCACCCACGGCGGCAGTTTGGGCGACAAACCCATCACCTGGGCAGATGGGCGGATTCTCACCGGGTTGTCGCCGGAGCAGTTGCAGGCCAAAGGGATTCGACCCGGCTCTACCGGCGTACCCTGCCGGGAACTGCGCGGGCCATTTGTCTTTGGCGATGCAGCGGACCCCTTGGCGGCTGCCTGGACGTTTGATGATCGGGCGGGGGTGGTGACGCTGCTGCGGTTGCTGGCGCGGCTGAAGGAGGAGGAGATACGGCCGTATCACCCCACCATCATCGCCTTCACCATCAGCGAAGAACTGGGCGGGCACGGGGCCAAAAACCTGGTGCGCCGGGAGCAGCCGGAGATTTTCGTTGCCGTAGATGGCGCGCCCATCCCGCCGGGCACACCGCTCAAACTGGACGGCCGTCCTGCCTTGTGGAGCAAAGATCGGCTGGCCCATTACGACCTGCGCCTGCAACAAGCCTTACGGCGGGCAGCGGAAGAAGCGGGCACTGAATTGCAAACGGCCGTTTACGATGGGGCGGCCAGTGACGCCAGCCTGCTTTATTACGCCGGACTGGCGCCCCGCGTCGCCTGCGTCGGCCACGTCCGGGAAAACAGCCACGGCTATGAGGTTTTGCGCCTGTCGGTTTTGGACAATTTGCTGAATACACTGGCCGGTTTTATCCAGATGTCGCTGTAACCCTGATCGCTTTGGGTTTGACGGCCGTTCTTATGCTGCGCTGTCTGTCATTTTGCGGAACGTCTCTTTATCCAGCGCCAGCAGTTCAATCTCATCATAACCCGGATCGGCGATAACCGTGGCAATTTTGGCCCCGCCGCGCAGCAAATCAATCTTCTCAAAATATTGACCGGGTTTAATCCGGGCCACAGAAATTTGCTGGCCGTTTGGTTCGCGCAGCAAAATTTCCACCGCCCCTTCGCTGACAACGTAACATTTTTGCGGCGGCTCCCCTTCCGCCAAAATTGTCTCACCGGGTGCGAATGATTGTAGGTCGGCCAGCTTACGCGCTTCTGCTAAACGGCCGTTATCCAGTTTGGGGAAAGCTGTCTCCAGATATTCGTCAATAATCTCGCCATCCGACAAAATGATGGTGCGGGTGACACGGCGGGCCAAATCCTTGTCGTGCGTCACCATGAAGATCGTTTTGCCCTGATCTACCAAGCGCTCAAACAATTCAAAAATGGCCTGTGCCGTCACCGAGTCTAGGTTGCCGGTCGGTTCGTCGGCCACAATGATGGGCGGATCGTTAGACAGGGAGCGGGCAATGGCGACCCGCTGCTGCTGGCCGCCGGAAATTTCGGATGGTTTTTTGAAGGCGTGTTCCTTGATGTCAACTTGATCCAGCAAATGGAGGGCGCGGGCTTGTCGCTCTTTGTTATTTTTGAAGGTGTTGCAAAAATCCATGGGCAGCATGACGTTTTCCACGTTGGTCAGGGAAGGGAGCAGTTGGAAGAACTGGAAGACCAGGCCCACATTGACGCCGCGCCAGGGGGCCACCTGCCCTTCGCTTAATTCGTGAATAGGCGTCCCGCCAACAATGACCTGGCCTAAGGTGGGCCGGTCTATACCGGTAATCATGTTGACCAGGGTCGTTTTACCGCTGCCTGATTTACCGATAACGGCCACAAATTCGCCCTTGTCCACTTGTAAATTGATGTCTTTCAGGGCAAAAAATGGCCCGGTAGGAGTTTCATACGCTTTGGACACGTCTTTCAGGTCTATCAGGAGGGTGTCATCGGTGGGGGTACTGCCGTTTCCCCCTTCATCATCCTTTGTCTTTCCACGTAATCTCGCAAACATAATGACCTCATCTATTCCGGCATTTATCTCAGTATATCCTATACGCCCATCCCCTCACAGAGTTCTACAAGAAGTTCAACTTCTCTGAGAAGTTGGACTTCTTAAGTGACAGTCAACTCCCCCCGCAAATCAGTTTCCATCAGCCGCTTCACCTCCGTTACGTTATCAGAAATGGAGAGGAGGTAGGCCAATTTGGTCAGAGCGGCTTCGGCTGTCATGTCGTAGCCGCTGATGACGCCGGCTTCGGCCAGCGCCGCACCGGTCGCATATTTGCGTAAATCCACTGATCCGGCCAGGCATTGGCTGGTATCCACGATGACCACACCGCGAGTGGTTGCTTCGGTCAGGACGGCCAAAAATTCGGGATCGTTTGTGGGGGCATTCCCTGTGCCGTAGGTTTCCAGGATGAGGCCGCGCAGGGGTGGCTGCAGAATGTTTTTCAGGATGCGGGCGGACATGCCGGGATACAAACGCAGCGCTCCGACGACGCTGGGGTTTTTGATGGTTTGCAGATTGATGGCTGGTTTGGGAGCAGACGGCCGTCTCACCAACGATTCGTTCACCTGTACGGCCGTGCCCAGCGTGGCCAGCGGCGGGCAGTTGGGTGAAGCAAAGGCGTCAAATCCGGCCGCATCTACCTTCACCGCCCGGCAGCCGCGCAGAAGATGACTGTCGAACAACAAACCAACTTCCGGGATGCCGTAATTGGCCGCCAGCAGCAGGGCGGCAATCAGGTTATTCTGTGCGTCGTTGCGGATTTCGCACAAAGGAATTTGCGAGCCGGTGACGATGACCGG
>JAJRTP010000573.1 GCA_024278255.1 Chloroflexota bacterium
ACATAATCGACGCCGATGAAAACAACACCCTGGTCCTTATACTTACGCCAGGTTGCTTCCAGGTACGGGGCTTCTTCCCGGCAGGGCGGGCACCAGGAAGCCCAAAAGTTGATAATAACCACCTGTCCGCGCAGTTCGCTGAGGGTCAAAGTTTCACCATCAAAACTGGTCAGCGTAAAATCAGGCGCCATGCCGGAATCTACCTGGCCCTGGCTGATTTTATACATACGCCAGCCCAGCATAGCCAACAAACCCAGAATGAGGGCAAAAGCAATGATCGCGCCCAGGGATAATCCTCCGCTTGCTTTTTCTTCTGCTTCTTCGGGTATCGTTTCTACTTTTTCCAGTGTCGTTTGGGGAACTAGATCAGTCATCATTCACTCTCCAATCAGGGATAAAAACTCAAGGCTTCAGCCAAAGCCGTTTCAGCGATGGAGTTGTCGGCGGCCAGCCAGATAACGAGTGAGGCGGAACGAAAGTAAAAGTGTCGCTGCCCCATACCGGTGAGTTCGTAGATGGTACGGCCGTTCACCTCTCGCGTTCCCACCGGCGTAAACGGCGACTCATTTTCCGCAATGGCCTGTTCCATCTCCGCCACCATCCGGGAAGCCAGAGGTTGGGCCGGTGTGCCTGTCACCCACAGCATCGCCATGCCATTATGGTTGCCGTACATGCCATACGCCCCGGAGGAAAGCGGGAAATTTTTGTCATGTAGCTGCGTTACCACTTCTACCGCTTCCGGGCCATAGCGGGTTTCCACCAGAGGCAGCCCGGCAATTGTTTCCGGCAGTGTAGCTGGTTCTGGTTGGGCCACAGCCCGCGTAAACCACCAGGCTGCCAGGCTGATTGTCAGCAACAAAATACCCAGCAGAGTGAGTAGCAGCGGGCCAAACCGTTCACGCATCACCAAATCCCTTTTTCTTTTCGTTTGTACTCCTTTTCACAAGCAATCTTCTTAATAGAGTAGTGGAAGTAAAATCAGGGAACGAGCGCCAAATGGCCTGTCACATAAAAAAGATGACATTTGTCATGTACCGGGGTATGATGGCCGTATGTAAAACCCGCCAAATAGCCTGTCTTGTATACGTTCTTCGGCGCTGGTTAGCGAAGGGGAAATGGCGTATGCTGGCGTTACTTACAAACAGGTAGAACCGGTATAAGCCGGTAACTAACAATAACCTTTGAGGAGGTAAGTCAAATGGCAAAAGACCTTGTATGTGGAATGGATGTGGACGAGAAAACGGCCCAACACAAATCAGAGTATGAAGGCAACACCTATTACTTCTGCTGCCCCGGCTGTAAATCCAAATTCGACAAAGAACCGGAAAAATATATAAGCGGCGCTGGTGAACACAGCGGCCATCACCATCATTAAAATTTTAGCCAATAGCAGCACAAACAAAAAAGGGACAGCAATGTCCCTTTTTTGCGTTTAAGGCATCGGATGCTGCCCTGTGCGCTGCATCGCCCTTTGTTCCGGCGTCCACCACGCCTTGAAATAGCTGATAACCGCATCCACTTCCTCTTCCGTCAAGTGGCCGCGGTGGCCGACCATGGGTGTGTCTGGACGGCCGTCCAAAATAACAGAACGCAGCTGATCATCCACATGGTGCCAGGAGTGCATGGAGCCATTTAACGCCGGCCCCACATTGCCTTCACCTTCAGCCCCGTGGCAGGCGGCGCACGTTTCACTGTAGATGACTTCGCCCTGGGCCAGCACTTCCGGTGAGGCCAGAGCGATTTCCGCCGTTCCGCCAGGCGGCCGTAAAGCCGCCCCCACACCTAACATAACCAAAACTGCCCCAAACGCTACCAGCCAAACCCAACCCGGTATACGGCTCCCAGCTTTTTTCTTGCGTCGCGCTTTTTTATATTTGCGCTGCTGTGATTTACTTGTCATATCCTGTTTTCCCTTTCCATGTTGCGCTTGTCTGCTGAGAGCATAATCGAACGAGTTGGTTTATACATGCGCCAAATAGCCTATAACCTGGAAAAAGTGACATTTGTCACATTTCTAGCCCGGACACTGGGGGCTCAATATATCCCTATCCATAACCAGGCCGTTCTGTATTTGACATAATCATTACAGAACGGCCTCGTCAAGCACTTGTTTTTCTGTGCTGCTTTCGCTCCTGAACCATTGTTATCCTTGTTTTTAACATCAACCGAGCAAATAGCGTAGCCAGGCATGACGCTTTACAAACTCGGTGCGCTCAATGATCGCATCCAGGCCCAGGATACGGCCGGCGCCAAACGCTCCTAGCCCAAATAGTAGCAAGGCGTAGCCGATGTGGTCATCAACTACCCAGCCATGCTCCAGAGGCAGCCCTTGCGCCAAGCCCCCGGTGAGGCTGGCAGCCCAGAAGAAGAGCATCATCACCACTGCCCAAAAAGCACTCCAACGCACAAGTACACCCAAAATCAACGCCAGACCGGTTAATGTCAGACCCCACTGCACCAGTCCGTCAATCACCGGGCTGCCAGCTAGGGTATTCCATAAGGGAATAAAAGGATTGCCTTCAGGGATGGCATATTGTAAAAAACCGGCTGCCGTCCATTCCGGGTCGAGCAATTTAACGATTCCGGCCTGAAACAGCACCCAGCCCATCACAATCCGCAGACCAAACAGAGCATAGGCGATCCACGTAAACGAATATTCAGCTTCAACTTCACGTCCAAATAATTTTCCTGTCAATACATGTGTTGTCATTTTTCGATCTCCTTTTTAGATTTTAATTTTTTTGCTTTGTAATAGTTCAGGAACGATCCTGAATTTTTTTGTGTTGCCTGTTTTCAGCATACTCAATAAGAGTTCTCACTCCTAGCGCCAAATTGCCCATCACATAAAAAAAGTGACATTTGTCACCGTTGGTTTTTATCGTTAGGGTGAGGAGAAACATTGCTCGCGCAGCGGAATTATCGTGTGCCAGCCGTGTCTTTCTACGTCAGCTTGCAAGGCGCGGCTGGCTTTCGGCTCGCCGTGGACGATGAATGTGGTCTGCGGCGGTCGAACAAAGCCAGCCAGCCAGCGCAGCAGTTCATCGTGGTCGGCATGGCCGGAAAGGGCGTGTAAACTGGCGATTCTGGCGCGCACTGGCACTTCCTCGCCGTGAATGCGTACCCGCTTGGCCCCGTTAAGTAGCCAGCGTCCCTGTGTCCCTTCGGCCTGGTAGCCGACGAAGAGAACCACATTGCGCGGATTGGGCAAACGCCATTTGAGATGATGCTTGATACGGCCGCCGGTACACATGCCGCTGGCAGACAGGATGATGGCCGGGCCAAGCCGTGTATTGAGTTGTTTGGATGCTTCTACATCACGCACAAAATGGGTCTGCTGGCAGTGGAGAGGGCAAACTCGTTCGTCCATCAACAGGTTGACGTCCAGATTGTGGTCATCGCCGAAACGGCAGTAAATGTGGCTGGCGCTGACGGCCATGGGGCTGTCAATGAAAACGGGAATGTCCGGTATGCGCCCCTCATCCTGCAAACGGCGGATGTGGTAAAGCACCTGTTGGGTACGGCCGACAGCAAAGGCCGGAATGAGCAGCACGCCTTCGCGCTCAATGATGTACTGTAAAACGTCCGTCAACACGGCCGCAATATCATCTTCAGCATGGTGACGGCCGCCGTAAGTGGATTCGATGATCAGGGTATCGGCTGTTTTTATGGTCGTGGGCGGTTTCATAATCGCGCCATCATACCGGCCCAGATCGCCGGAAAACACGAAGCGGTGGCTCCTGTTTACTGCTGTTGCTCTCACTTCCAGAATAGCCGAACCAAGCAAATGCCCGGCTGGGCGCCAGGTTACGCTGAAGCTATCCAGGGACAACGGCCGGTCAAAGCGTACCGACTGCAAATGTTGCAATGCCTTTTTAGCATCGTCTATCGTATAAAGCGGCAGGGCGGGGCGATGCTGCGAGTAACCTTTTTTATTAGCATAAGCGGCATCCTGCTCGTTCAGGTAAGCCGAATCAGGCAGTAAAATATCTAGCAAGGCGCAGGTAGCTTCGGTAGCATAAATGGGGCCTTTGTAACCCTGCTGCACCAGACGCGGCAATAAACCACAGTGGTCAATGTGGGCATGGGTGAGCAGGACAGCGTCTATCTGGGCGGGCAGCAGAGGAAAAGGTTCCCAATTGAGGTTTTTTAACTGTCGCCCCCCCTGAAACAGACCGCAATCAATGAGAAGGGTACGGCCGTTTGCCCTCAGCAGAAAACTTGAGCCGGTAACAGTGCCGGCCGCACCCAGAAACTGCAATTGCCAGTTCATCAGATAATCAGATATTGTTGCTTACCGCTCACTGGCCCCAGCCGGCTGCCGTGTCAGGTAGTTGTAAGGCCAGACAATGAGGGCGGCGATGTACACGCTATAACCCACCAGCCACAGCAGCCCAATGGTGAACCCGCTGACCGTCAGGGGCCAGGTAAATCCCGGCAGCAGCGGCGCCCAGATGGTGTACATCGTCCAGCCAAACAACAAGTCTCCGGCAATGCACAGAAGATAACTAACCGTTAAAGCGATGAATAGCGCAATGGCTACCGGACGAAAACGTAAACCTGTGTTCATTCTACACCTCCATATTGGGGTGACGGCCGTTTTACCCGACCCTCGCCCACCTAATAATTGTGAGTAGTGCCTGGCACTACCCTATCCGAGAATCAGCATACAACTCTGCTCGGGTCAACGGCAGACCGCTTTGTCCATTTTCCGGCTTGGCCAACAACATTTGGTTGACGTTGATATTGCCGGCTTCAAACCAATGGGTGACGCTAGCCATGTACAGCCGCCAGATGCGGTAGGTGACGGTATCGGTCACGGCCGTAGCCTCCTTTTCCCGTGTTTCCAGCCGCCTGACCCAATGCCGCAGCGTAAGGGCATAATGCTCGCGCAGGTTCTCCACGTCACGCAGTTCGAACCCCGCCTTCTCCGCCGCCAGACCCGCCTCGCTCACCGGAACCAGCTCGCCATCCGGGAAGACGTACCGGTTAACAAACGACCCGCTGCCCAGGATGTAGCGGTTCACAAATTTTTGCTTAAGGGAAATACGCCCGGCTGGTTCCTGGGGTGGACAGCAGGGCATTGCTTCCGGCGCAGCAATATATTCCTGCGGGGGTTGGCGGGAAATGCCGTGGTTGAGAAACAGCCCGCCCGGTTTCAGCAGACGGTATGCCTGGGCAAAATAAGCGGGTAACTTTTTGCGCCCCACATGCTCAAACATGCCCACGCTCACAATCTTGTCGAACTGGCCCAGGCCGCCGTCCCGATAATCCATCAGTTTGACGACAACCTGATTCCCCAAACCGGCGCGGGCGATTTGGTAGTTGGCAAAATCCACCTGTTTTTCGCTCAGGGTCACACCTACGGCGCGGACGCCGTAATTTTCCGCGGCGTAGCGCACGAGGCCGCCCCAGCCACAGCCGATATCCAACAGCCGGTCGCCCGGCCGCAGCCGCAGTTTGCGGCAAATATGGTCCAGCTTTTGCCTTTGGGCTGTTTCCAGACTTTCTTCCCCGGTGATGAAGTAGGCGCAGGAGTATTGCATACGGCCGTCCAGCCACAGCGCATAAAAATCATTCCCCACATCATAATGGTAACGAATGGCCGCCTGATCCCGCTCGCGGGAATGGGGCCGGCCGGAAAGGTGGGCCGGGCCGCGGCCGTCACGCGGCGCTTTTGGCCCGCGCGGCAACGCCGCCCAGCGCCGCATCAGAGTGAATAATTCCCCGCCGGTGGAGAACAAGGTTTGGTCGAGACTGCTCATAACGCTTACGGCCGTGTGTATGTCCCCTTCAATGTCAAAATCACCGTAAATAAACGCCTCCCCCAGAGAGAGTTCAATAGGCGGGCGAAACATGGCGCGTAAGGCGCCGGGATGGTTTAGCGCCAGCGTGAAGGCGGTGCGAGTAGTATCGGCCGGCAGTATCTCGCCATTCCACAAGCGCACCGCAAAATTGCGCCGCTCCAGGCCGCGGAACAGCCAGTCAAGCAACTCACGAGCAGCCGCAGCCGCCCGGTCATCATCAGAATGAGCCAATATGGCATGATTGCTCATTACACACAACTCCTTGCCGCTCAGGAAGCAGCACTGTTTGCCAGTGTATTGCCTCTCGGCAGCGAATCACCCTTTTCAGGTACAACAGCCAGGGAAGGAATCATGGCCCGGCTGTAAACCCGCATAAAGGCGTGAAAATAACCCCAGTTCTCAATGCCGGAGACAATCGTTTCCACCAACGGCACCGGGATGTTGATCATAAATTTCTGCACAAAGAGGAGGAAGCGGTACAAAGTGGCTTGCTCATCCACACAGCGACGGTACTGAGCCAGCGCCTCTGTCTCTGTCATCTGCCCGGAAATAACAGCCCGGGCCAGTTGACCGGCTTTCGCCCCAAAATAGAGGGCGGGTCGGATACCCTCGGCCGTCAGCGGCATACATTGACCGGCCGCATCTCCTACCCGAAAGATATTTCCGGCTACAGGCGGGCGACGGCGATAAGGGAAATATCCCCCGTGTATCCCCTTTGTTGTCTGGTGGAAATCTTCAGCCAGCCATTGGTCCAAATCCGCTTTCAACTGTGTTTGCCCCACATAGCTGGCGATACCGGCGCGAGAGGTGGCTCCCGCTGGAAAAAGCCAGGTGACGCCTTTGGGTAGCAGTCGCCCCGGCAAATACCAGAACTCCAGGCCGGATGATCGCACCGGAATTACGGTTTCCATGCCAAAACTTTTGCCCTTGTGCGCCTCTGTTTTTTGCTGTCCGTTGCTAGAGAGCGCCGCCCGCCAGCCGGTGGCGTCAATCAACACGTCTGCCGTAAAACTGCCCTTCGATGTGTGTACCAGGCGATCATCATGGCCGCGCACGGCCGCTTGCAACACCTCGGCGTCGCTTTGCGCCAGCAACAGGTTACAAAAAACGTCGTAATCAAAGGTGCAAAAAACTTCGGGCAGGGGGATGGTGTGCGTGCGCCGGGGCAGGTGCAAGATGTATTTATCATGGGTCTGGCACAAGCTGTCCATCGTGCCCGTGGCCTTTAGCACGGACAGGGTGGTACCGCAGGCTGAGGTAGGCACTTGTCCAATCTCGTGGGGTTCAATCAGCAGGACGCGCTTGCCCCGCAATTGAGCGGCCGCGGCCAATCCCGCAAAACTTCCTCCGGCAATAATGACATCGTAATCCATTGAATTATCTCCTTGTGGCTGGTGACCGGTGGCCGGTGGTTGGCGCCAGTCACCAACCACCAACCACAAACCCCTAACCACATTGTGTTACGGGCAGGCGCCGGCAAATTCACAGAGTAATGTCTCTGTGGGGCCGAGCTTTCTGGCTCCGGTATTTACTTTGATAAAAGCTGCCCCGTCCGGGAGAATGACCGGCTGGTAAAAATCGTTTTCCAGTTCCGATTGAGCGCCGGGGATGGGATTTTTGTCCGCATCCAAAAACGTCAGGGGAAAGCGATCCAGGGAGCGGGGCGCAGGGGATTCGATGCGACGGCCGTCCAGCCGATATTTGGACCCGTGACAGGGACATTCAAACCGGTTGTTAGCGGCCGTCCAGGGATAAATGCAGCCGAGGTGGGTGCAAACTTTGTAAATGGCGGCTACGCCCTTGAAGGATACGCCTGTTTCATCCGAAGCCAGGGTAAACAACTCGTTGGGTTCGTCTGAATCCAGGTTGACCAGCCAGAAACGGCCGTCGGGGAAATTACTGGGTTGGGCATTGACGCCGGGCACAGCTTCCAAAGGCAAAATAAACTCACCACCAAATTCCCCTTCACGAAAACGGGGTAGCAAGAACCAGATCAGCAGGCCGGAAAACTGCGCTACGTAGAGAGCGATAGATGCGCCCCAAATGTAATGCAAAAATTCCCGCCGGGAGATGCCGGTTGTATTGGTCGCTATTGCTGCACTTGCCATGCTGCCAAACTCCTTTCGTTAAAATCAAAGCTGCCGGTAATGAACCAGTTCTACATCAGATAAATCACGCAAGCTGTGTTCCAAACGATGGCGACGGCGGCAATCTACCGTCACCAATACCCGGCTGCCAGGGTCGCGCCGGATAGCTGCCAGAACGTTGTCCAGAATCGCCTGATTGCTTTCGTCCCACGCCTGCCGGCATTCCGGGCCGCAAACCCAGGCTGTGAGGGAACACATGCCGTCGCAAAATAGCCCAAACGAACCGGAGTTAATCGTTTCCGGCCCATTAGCCAGCCGCTGCATCAGCCTGAGCTGCCCGTTGAGTAAACGCACAATTCCCTGGCGTAAGCGGAGCCAATGCTGCCCTCTGGGAGCCACCAATTCGCGTTCGGCTGAACAACTCACCGGGACGATAATGATGTTGGTGCGGCGGGCCAGAGGAACCAACACCTCCCTGTATTCGGGCGACATCTGACTGAGATCACCGGCCTGCCAATCATTGGGGTGTATTTCTGCGCACAGCAGGTCAGGCTCTATCTCTTTCACCAGTTGGCGCAGCGTTTTCAGGTTGTACTTAATCGGTTCCTGATGCAGCTCGGCCAATGTGCCCAGGACGGCCACGCGGCTTTTTGTTTTTAAGGTTTCGTTGTTTTCAGTCACACTCACAGTATATGCCTCGCTAATTCCTGTTCACAAGCGCTTATTGGCGGCCTGCTAATCCGTAAAAGTACTGATTTTGCTGCGTATTTCGTATTGCGTATTGCGTAAACATTTCTGGTACGCAATACGCAATACGTTCAATCGGCAAACCAACCGGCGTGTACGGCCATAACGGCCGCTTCCGTGCGCGAATGGACGCCAAGTCTGTTGTAGATGTGGGTCAGATGGGTTTGTACGGTGCGCACGCTGATAAAAAGTTCCTGGGCAATGTCCCGATCACTCAAACCACGCACCAGGCAGGCTAAAACTTCCTGCTGGCGGGGAGAAAGATCATCGAAGCCGGACGTTTCCTTTGTCGAGGTTTGTCCGGCCATGTGGATGTAGAGAGCGGGCAGGATGGCAGTGTGGATGGACATTTCTCCCCGGCAAACGGCAAAAACAGCCTGGGCCAATTCGTCCAGATCCGCACTGAGGGGGAGGTAGCCGTTGGCCCCGGCCTTCAGTGCTGTCTGCACCTGTTCCGGGTGTGTGTCCGGGGAGATGACCAGCAGGGGCAGGTTTGGGCAGGCGGATTTG
The DNA here is from genome assembly GCA_024278255.1 of Chloroflexota bacterium. Taxonomy (GTDB): domain Bacteria; phylum Chloroflexota; class Anaerolineae; order Promineifilales; family Promineifilaceae; genus JAJRTP01. Next base: position 9,149 of record JAJRTP010000573.1, read on the forward strand.
AGTTGCTGGAGTACGGCCGTACAATCCTCCCCCTCCCAACCCACAGCGACAATGAGAACGTCTGGCTGGTGGCGGGATACGGCCGTGACCACCTCAGCCACAGCCGCCGCCACCGCCACCACATCCAGGTCTTCATCTCCCGCTATCAGCAGCCGCAGACCCTCACGAACCAACGTCTGCGCACAGAGAATCAAAACCCGGAACGCTTCAGACCCCTTCTGCCGATTTGTCAACGTGACAACCTCTTTTCCTCAGCAGCAGGTTAATGGGCCACGCTTTCACGATCATCGATCATCGTGGCAGCCTGTTGTCAGACCGAATCCGGCCTGGTTGATCGCGATCATAATCTGCTCTTGCTGAATCAGCGCCGGATCGTATTTAACGAAAACCATTTCTGTCACCGGGTTGGCATACGCATTAACGATGCCAGGCGTATTTACCAGCGCGCGCTCCAGGCCTGGCGTGTCACTGCTGCACCCCAGGCTGATCGGTAATGCCGCCTGCTTTGTCTGACCTGTTACAGTTTGCGTGTTCATCTTAAATCTCCCTATTGCGTATTGCGTATTACGTAAGCGCTTCTCTGGTACGTAATACGCAATACGCATTACTCAATTATGCCACGACCACTTTGCCGCGCAGCATACCCATCTGGCATTGGAAGGGAATCTCACCCTTTTGATCGGGCGTGAACTCCACAGCGACTGTTTCCCCTTCCGGCAGTTTGGCAGATTGGTCAATCTTGTCGAAGATGACCATCTCACTGCACATAGCCGCTTCCTGCCGGTTAAAGAGTAACCGGACGGGTTTGCCGCGCTTGACGACGATTACGTCCGGATCGTAGCCGCCTTTTACCTTAATTTGTACTTGCTGCACACCACCGACCTCTGTTACCTGGACGCCTTCCTTACGATAAAGCCAGAAATACCAGACGATGAGGGCGATTAGGGTGATGCCTGTCACGTTAACAATTATTTGCGCAATATTCATGATAAACACTCCTTGTAGCCGCGGTATCCTTACCGCGATTATACTTGCGCGGTAGGGATACCGCGGCTACCAACTAAGCTGTAACCTCGGCCGTTTCCGTAAAACTCTTGGCCTTGAAAAAACGTAACCGGTTGGCATTGGAAACCACCGTGATGCTGGAAGCAGCCATGGCCGCCCCGGCGAGAATAGGCGATAACAAGATGCCAAAGAAGGGGAAGAGAATCCCGGCGGCAATGGGAATCCCCAACGAGTTATACCCAAAAGCGCCGGCCAGACTTTGCTTGGCATTTCGCATGGTAGCCCTGGAGATTTCGATGGCGTAAGCTACGCCTTTCAGGCTGCCGCTCATCAAGGTGATGTCGGCCGCTTCAATGGCTACGTCTGTGCCCGTGCCGATGGCGAAGCCTACGTCGGCCTCTACCAGGGCGGGCGCGTCGTTGATGCCGTCGCCTACCATGCCCACTTTACGGCCGTCTTGCTTCAGCATATGTACCTCTTTCGCTTTGTCCTCTGGCAAAACCTCGGCCAGTACCCGCTCAATACCTACCTGGCGGGCAATCGCTTTGGCCGTGCGTTCATTGTCGCCGGTGAGCATAATCACTTCCAGCCCCAATTCCTGCATCACCTGGATGGCTTGAACAGAGTCTTCCTTGATGGTATCGGCCACAGCAACGACGCCTACTGCATGACCGTCCACGGCCACGTACATGGCCGTCTTGCCTTCACTTTGCAGCCGTTTCACGTCAGCTTCCAGGCGGCTGGTTTCTACCTGGTAACGGCGCATTAATTTGATGTTGCCGACCAATACCTGACGGCCGTCTACCACAGCCTCCACACCATGACCTGGCACAGCATCAAACTCATCAGGTTCCCCAACTTCTATGCCCTGATCCTGCGCTCCGGTAACAATAGCTTGAGCCAGCGGATGTTCGCTGAGATGGTCGGCGCTGGCGGCAAAGTGCAGCAGTGTGGCCGCAGCAAAACCGCTGGCCGGAACCGTATCGGTTAATTCCGGTTTGCCTTTGGTAATTGTGCCAGTTTTGTCCAGGACGACTACATCGAGCTTGGAAGCTGTTTGCAGCGCCTCACCGTTGCGGATGAGAACCCCGTGTTCTGCTCCCTTACCTACCCCGGCTACCAGACTCATGGGCACGGCCATACCGACAGCACAGGGGCAGGCGATGATGAGAACGGTTACGGCCGTCACCACAGCAAAAGCCAATGCCTGACTGGGGCCAAAGTTGTACCAGGCCAGAAAAGTAAGGATAGAAATGATCATCACTGTGGGTACAAAGTAGTGAGAAACCTGGTCTACCAACCGGGCGATAGGCGCTTTACTGTCCATGGCATCCTGCACCATCTTGACAATTTGGGCCAGAGCCGTGTCCTTGCCCACTTTGGTGGCTTTGAACTTAAAGCTGCCCGTCGTGTTGACAGTAGCGCCAATGACTTCGTCACCGATGGCCTTATCTATGGGCATGCTTTCGCCGGTGACCATGGATTCATCAATAGCGGAACGGCCGTCAATAATCTCGCCGTCTACCGGAATTTTGTCGCCGGGCCGCACCACAACCACGTCACCCACCAACACTTCTTCCACTGGAATTTCCACTTCACGGCCGTCACGCAGCACGCGGGCAGTTTTGGCCTGCAAATCAATCAATTTGCGAATGGCCTGGCTGGTTTGCCCTTTGGCCCGCACTTCCAGCGCCTGCCCCAAAACGACGAGCGCGATGACAACGGCCGTTACGTCATAAAACGGCGTCGCTGTCCCTTCCGGGAAGATGCTGGGGATAATCAAAGCTACCGTAGAGTAAATCCAGGCGGCGCTGGTTCCCAAAGCAATCAGCGTGTTCATGTCGGCTGAATGGTGCTTGAAGGCGGCCCAGCCGCCGGTAAAAAATTGCCGGCCGGAGTAAGCCATCACTGGCAGCGTCACAATTGCGGATAAGATAAATAACGTCTGAATAAGCGTCTCTGAGGCTTCACCTACAAACAGGTTGGGCAGGTAAAGCCAGGGCAGTTCCGGGTAGGCTACCAGCATCACCGGGATGGAGATGGCGGCGGCAAACCAAAACTTGCGCATTAGGCTCTTGTACTCCCGCTCGTGAGCGGCCGTTTCCTCATCTACCGGTTCTTCTGCGGCCACGGAGTCGGTACTTTGGCAGCATGAGGATTCAACGGCCGTGGGCGCGGAAGCAATCGCCGACTTTGTCCCATTGCCGTCCATAACCGGATGAGCGTACTTATGCGGATCAGCGTCAAAGGTATCGGCGCACTGTGTTGAGCAAAAATAAAAGGTGTGCCCCATGTGGCTGCGCCGGGCGGCAGCCGCTTCAGGCTCAATTTCCATACCGCAAATCGGGTCTTTTACCATGATATATTCTCCTGCTTCCTCGAAAACGTACTGTTTTCGGGTGAATTAGAAACGCGGACGGGAACAACGGCCGTTGCCCGCCGCATCCGAATAACATACAACCATACGAATACAACAGTTAGCATCGTAACCAATGGGAAAAGAATAGGTACTCGCATCTCTACTACTCCTGTAAAATGTAGGGCGATCTTGCAAATCGCCGCCCGATTTACAAAATCGGGCAACAACTAAACGCCATCTTCAATTGATGGCAGTTATTTTGTTACCTACACTATACTCCCGGAGCAAACAGGACATAAGCGCCGCTTAGCGGCTGGAGTATGGGTAAAACAGCGCGAGGATAGCAGGTAGAATTACGTAATTGAGGCAGTGAGATTGGTTCAATCTCCAAGATTGAACCAATCTAAAAATCAGGCAATGTGCAGAGGGAGGGGTGAACGAGGTAAAGGGTGACGCAAGGCGTGCCTGGCTGGTGGCTGCCAACCAGGCATTACATTTTTCCGCCCATCCCCTTCATCGCCCCGCCCATATTCCCGCAAAATTGAGATTTATTGGTAGGCTGCAAGCGATCTACGAGGACGGGGGCGGTCAATTCCGGTTTCATGTCACGAGTCATGCGGCATTGGAATACGATGTCATCGCCACGCTTAAAAGAAATGGTCTGTCCGCCAATGGTCAGCGAACCATTCTTCGCGGCCCGGTAGACGGTAGGGAAGGGGCTGGTATACCAGTATGTCCCCTTATCCCGGATGGTTTCTTCCCGCAGCAGGCGGCGAATTTCCTGCTTGTATTCCAATTCCTCCGGCTGCCACGGCTCGCCGCGCATCACCTCAAAGCGGATGTCCTGTTCTAATTCGCGCAGTTGCCCTTTTTGCTCATAGGTGTCACGGGCATCCGGATCAGTGAAAGCCCACACATCGTTGGGATCGGGGTTGGGGCTGTCGCCGGTAGTGTCTGTCTGGGAAATGTACTGCGGGGTGCCAAAAAATCTTTTGAAAATGTTCATGCTTTCTCCATGTAACTTAACTCATCCGCCCCTGCATGGCGTTTACCATCTCGCCACACAATTTTTGCACGCGCGCGCCTTGAAAATCAGCGATCAGCACCGGCAGGGGCAGATCGAAGCGGTCGCGGGTCATGGGGCAGGCCCAAACGATTTCCTGCCCTTTGCGAAAAGGCAGCTTCTGCCCGCCAATGTGGAATTCGCCGTCGGCCAGGGCGCGGTAGACGGGCGGGTGGGGACTGATGGCCCAGAAGGAGGCCAGGCGGCGCACCAAGCCGGCTTTTTCCAGGCGGGCGATTTCTTCCAGATAGGTGCGATCCTGCGCTGACCATTTCCCGCCGCGCAAGACTTCAAAGCGGATGTCGTGTTCCAGTTTGTCGAGGGTGTTGTTAAATTCATAGCGGGCGCGGGCTACCGGGTCGGTCATCAGCCAGACGTCGTCGGCGGCCGAGGCGGCGGGCAGGAAAACGCTGCCGCAGTAGGAACAGGTGACGGATTGACCGTACCTGCCATCCCATTCCAGCGGCGCACCACAACTGGGGCATTGGATTTTTTCTAACTGGGCCATCGCAAAAATTCCTTTGCTTAATTCTTGTGGACTGGCGGTAATTTGTCAACCAGGAATTTTTCTGGCGCTTCCAGAAACTCGTCCCGGCAGCCGTTGGCGCAGAAGTAGTAGGTACGGCCGTCTACCTCTGCCTCGGCTGGCGCACTCACTTTGTCCACCGACATGCCGCACACCGGGTCCAGCGCCATCTCCACCACATTTTTGAATTCGCCATCCTCCAGCCAGAAGATACGGTCGGCAATATCCTTGATGCGCTGGTCGTGACTGACGATGATCACACTGCGATTTTCTTCTTTGGCAATGCGGCGCAGCAGGCGCATTGTTTCGTGCCCGTGATGGCTGTCCAGGTTGGCCGTCGGTTCGTCGGCCAGGATGATGTCCGGCTGGTTGATCAGGGCGCGGGCGATGGCCACGCGCTGCTTCTCGCCGCCGGATAGTTTTTCCGGCAGGAAGTTGAGACGGTGACCCAGCCCCAGTTGTTCCAGCAGTTCTTTGGCCCGCCGCCGCGCTTCCTTGCGGGAAATACCGGAGAGTTGGGCCACCAGGGCCACATTGTCCAGGCAGGTCAGGGCAGAGAGCAGGTTGAAATCCTGGAAGATGAAACCGATATGCTGCAAACGCACGTCCGGCAGGCGGCTTTCGTCCAGTTCGGTCAACTCGTCATCGCCAATGCGGATACGGCCGTCTGACGGCTGCAACAATCCCCCCAACATGGAAAGCAACGTCGTCTTGCCGCTGCCCGACGGCCCCATAATCAAAATCACTTCACCCGTGGTCACCTCCAGGGAAATATCGCGCACGGCCACAACTTCGGTTTCTCCGTCGCCAAAACGGCGGGTAACGTGTTCTACTTGCATGATTGGTTCCATCTTATTAGTCTCCTGGTTGGGTAATCGGGTAGTCGGGTAGTTTAGCTTCTGAAGACCTGGGCTGGGTCGAGGCGGGAAAGCTGCCAGGCAGGGGTCAGTGCGGCAATGACGCCGATGATCAGGGCGGAAATCAGGACGCGGGTTACGCCTGTTTGTGTCAGGGTGAGGCCCATGCCAGGTACGGCTAGCGGCAGCAATTGCCCCAGCAGCCAGACCAGGATGATAGCGGCGACAAAGCCCAACGCCAGACTCAAGGCGGCCTGGGCCATGACGACGGTATACAAATTTCGGTTTTTCGCGCCGATGGCTTTAAGGACGCCGTACTCCTGCCGTTTGCGCAGGGTGCTGGTGTACAGCGTCAGCGCCGTGACGGCCAGGCCGATGAGGAAGCCGGACAGGTTCATAATGTTGAGCAGTTCCACGCTCATATCCCGGATGATTTGCTTTTCTTCGCGGGAGAAATCGGTGGTAGGCAAGGCCAGCACGTCCGGGTTGCGAGCGTTGATCGCCGCGGCCACCTGGGCCGGGTTGGCGTCAGGCGCTACGTCCAGCAAAGCGTAACTGATCGCCTCGCCGCCGCGCAATGCCTGAAAATCCTGCAAATGGATGAAGCTGATGCTGTTAACGATATTGGTCAGGCCGCGGGTCAGGCCGACGATGGTGAAATCCTGACCCATGATTTCCACTTCGTCCCCCAACGACAAATCCTGACTGCGGGCGACGGCCTCATCAATGATCGCTTCGCCCGGTTGTAGATTGGTGGTACCAGCCACAACTGTTTGCGGGCCGCCCAGCGGTTCGTTGGGATCGTAACCGATGATGTAGGAAAGAACGCTGGCGCCATTTGTTTTGACAACGCCGGTGGTGTAAAGAACAGGACTGGCGCTGATGACGCCTTCTGCGTGAGAGGCCAGGGCCAGATCACGGTAGGTGATGGCTGAGGAGGCCATGTGCATATTTTTCACCCCTTCCTGGGAGACGAAAATATCTGCGCCGACGCCTTCGATGTAGGCTACCAAATCCTTTTCGGAACCGGCCATCAAAGCGTCCAGGGCCAGCATGAGCAGCAGGGCCAGAGCCACACCGCCCACGCCCAAAATGAATTGGGTGCGGCTTTGGGAAAGATTACGCCAGGCTAGTTGTAACATGGGAAAACCTCGTTGAGATTAGAGATTGGCCTAATCTCCAATCACCTTCATTTTCTAAAAATCCGGTTGGGCTTGTCCCGGCCTTGTGTAACTGACAACGGCCGCTAACAAGGGGAATCCCATGGCAAAAAAGGCAATGATGCCTAAATTGGGGCGGACAAAGGTTGCCAATGCCTGGCTGCCATACATAAGCGGCGGCAGCCAGATGATCCAGGCGGGATAGGGGGTGAACGGCCGTTCAGCCAACCGCCGCTCCCCTAAACGATAGACGAGATAAATGGAAAAAGTGGTCAGCAGCCAGCCGGTAAAATTGTGCAGGGGTATGCCAAAATAAGGGCCGCCATCCACCCAAACCCAGAAGCCCAACTCTGTAAAAACGGGGTCAACGACTAAATCCCAGGCGGTCATCGTCATAGCCCCGACGAAGGAAAGCAGCAGGATTTGCGATAATGTTTCCTTTTGCGGGAGGCGACGGCCGTTACCAATCAGATTGGCAATGCAGTAGCTGGGATACAGCATCATAAACCAGATGAAGGGGATGATGATGGGGACAAGGCCCAGCTTGGGGCCTAATTGATCGGAATAGTAGTAACGGCCGTAAATCAAACCAGTTGCCACTCCGACCTGCTCAAATCCCCAGGAAATCGTCGCGCTGAGGATGAAAAAGAGCAATGTCCGCTTCCAGCCCAACACATAACCGGCGTGGAGCAAGGCAAACAGCAGTAATACCGGCATTTGCAGCCGCCCCGTCAGCGCTATCGCCGATGAATCGCGCAGCGGCCAGATCGTTAAACTGAGATGCAGCAGTACAAGGAAAAGTAAAAACAGTTGTATGAGACGTTTCATCAAGCTACCTTATTTACTTTCTGAATACCCGCGCCGGGTCTAATTGGGCAACATGCCGCGCCGGCAAAAGTGCAGCCAATAATCCCATCAGCAGGCCGCTCAGGGAAACGGTGACGATGGTGTTGGGTTGGATCACAATCAGGAATTTGGGGGAGTTGTTCATAATGGCTTGCCCGGCCAGCCAGGCTAGACCAATGCCCAGAATGACGCCGAGGACGGCCGTCACCAATCCCTGCTGCGTCACCAGCCAATACAAATGTTTATTTTTGGCCCCCACTGCCTTGAGGACGCCATATTCGCGGGCGCGCTCTACCGTCGCCGTGTAAATCACCATCCCCAAAATGGCTGTGCCGACGGCAAAAGCAATCGTGACCATCATCTGCAAGGGAGCAGCGAAGACCTGCACGAACAAGTCCAGATCGTTTTGTTTCATCTCGTTAGTAGACAGAATTTCTACGTTGCGCAGGCGAC
>JAJRTP010000574.1 GCA_024278255.1 Chloroflexota bacterium
ACGAAGTACAAAAGCTGGAGCCGACGCTGATTTGTCAACCTCCATACGCACCTGAATTAAATCCTGCTGAACGTGTTTTTGAGGCAGTCCGTCAGGAAGTTGAAGGGATTGTTTATGAAAACTTGGCAAAAAAACAGGAAGCTGCCGAAAAGTTTTTGAAAGAGTTAGCAGCTTCCCCAGAACGCATTAAGAGTCTAGCAGGTTGGGAATGGATTCAGAATGCACTGAATTCGCGTGCTATTCCCGTCACTTGATCTAGCGATTGGTATCAGTCTGGCAGAAGATGGCACATATGCAGAATTATTCGACAAATGGGCGGTGGCTGCGAAAGGTTCATGAGCGTGAATAGTAATACCTATTTTACTTTCCCGGATAACCGCTGGATGGTTGAGTTGATTGGCAGTGTGGATGAAGAGGAGTTGGAGAACAGCCAGAATGAAAAAACGTACTGGCCCTGATGACATAGGAGATAATTATCGAATGAACAAATCTAAAACAACATTTTGGAAACGGCCGTGGGTTCGCTTCCTTATTATATTTACGGTACAGGTGGCGGCCTTTTTGATTATGGCCCTTTTGATGGACAATGTGCAGCTTGACAGCGCGCTTACGGCCGTCGTTGTTGTCATCGTGATTGGTGTTCTCAATGCCGTGTTATGGCCCATTTTGAGCTATATTCTGGTGCCGTTTGCCGTGTTGACGCTGGGGTTGGTTTCCCTGCTGCTGAATGGCCTGATGGTGTGGCTGGCTGCCTTGATTGTGCCTGGTTTTAGCGTCAATGATAATTTCTGGACGGCTTTTTGGTTGTCGTTGGGGATGACTGCCGTGAACATGATCCTCAGCAGTCTGCTTACCATTGACGACGACACTTCCTGGAACCGCAACCAGATCAAGCGGCGCATGAAACGAATGCACAAACCGGAAGAAACCGACGTACCCGGCATCTTCTTTTTAGAGATTGACGGGCTGGGCAAACCCATTCTGGAAAAAGCCATCAAAGAAGGCTATATGCCCAATATAGCAAGCTGGCTGGAAAGCGGCAGCCACGTTCTGACCGGCTGGCAGACGGATACTTCTTCGCAAACTTCGGCCAGCCAGGCCGGTATTTTGCACGGTAACAACAGCGAGATTCCCGCTTTTCGCTGGTACGACAAAGCCAGCCGTCAAATTATCGCTTCCAGCGACACCAAGATTTTACCTGAAATTGAAAAAGAACATTCCGACGGTAACGGTTTGTTGGCAAATGATGGCGCCAGCCGCGGCAACCTCCTGTCCGGTGACGCCAAATATGTGATGACCACAGCCAGCACCATTACCGATCCCAAAAAATTCCACACCTCGGATTTCCAGGCATTCTTTGCCAATCCGTACAATGCCGCCCGCACACTGCTGCAATTTATTGGCGATATTATTGAGGAGAAACGGGAATACCGCTGGGCGCGCAAGAACAATATCCAGCCTATTCTGGACAAACATCATCGCGGCGGTATCTATCCTCTCATCAGGGCCACAATGGTTGTGTTGATGATGAATTTGAACATTTATACGCTGCTGGGCGATCTGTTTTCCGGTAAGTTGTCGGCCTATGCCACCTTTGTCGGATATGATGAGATTGCCCATCATTCCGGCATTCTGGACCCCGGTGCGTTTAAGGTGCTGCACAAGCTGGATAAGAATTTTGGCCGTTTGGCCAGTGCTATTGCGGATGCGCCACGGCCGTATCATCTGGTCGTACTCTCTGATCACGGGCAGACGGGCGGGGCCACCTTCTTGCAGCGGTACGGCAAGTCCCTGCAAGATTTTGTACAGGAGTTGATGTCGGAGGAAACGGCCGTAGGCGGTGAGATGACCACAGACGAAGGGAACAATAACCTGACTGTCTTGTTAAGCGATATTATGCAAAATGAGAAATCAGGCATCACCAAGTCAGCCGCCAAACAAGTGCATAAGCAAGTTGTCAAAAGCAAGCGCATTCCTACGGACGAAAAACCGCCAGAGAAAAAGGATGGCGAGGCAGAGCATCCAGACGTTTATGCGCTGGCTTCCGGCAATCTGGGTCTTATTTCCTTTACCAAATGGCCGGAACGGATGACCCTGGAAGAAATCAACGAAGCATTTCCCGCCGTTATTTCCGGACTGGCGCAGCATGAAGGCATTGGTTTTGTCATGGTGCGTTCCGAACAGAATGGGCCGGTGGTGATTGGGGCGAACGGCATTTACTACCTGGATGATGACCGGATTGAGGGTGAGAATCCGCTGGCGCTGTTTGGCCCTCATGCTGCAGATCATTTGCGCCGCACGGATAGTTTCCGCAACTGTCCGGATATCCTGGTGAACAGTTTTTACGATCCGGAAAAGGATGAAGGCTGTGCTTTTGAGGAGCTGATTGGCTTCCACGGTGGCCTGGGCGGTACCCAAACTCAACCATTCATCCTGCATCCGGCAGAGCTTCCGGTAGATGGTGAACTGGTGGGCGCGGCCAGTGTGTACCATCTGGCCAAAGGTTGGTTGAATGCGCTGCAAAATGGCGCAGCATCGTAAGCTGGAATATTTTATTGGATTGTTTTGATTAGAAAGGAGAAGGTAATATGTGTTGTTTTTTGACGGTACTTGTATTTTTAGGCCCCCGTTTGGCAATTTTGGTGTGGTGGTTGATGGACTCGGTTCGCTGGCAGTTGGCTTTTAGTAATTTCATCTGGGCTTTTCTGGGTTTTATCTTCCTGCCCTGGACGACGTTGATGTGGGTGGCTGTGTTCCCCGGCGGGATTATTGGTTTTGACTGGTTGTTATTAGGTTTGGCGCTTTTGGTGGATATCGGGTCTTATACAGGCGGCGGTTACGGTAACAAAGATCGTTTGCGCACCAGTTAATTCAAATTGGTTCATTCTTCAAGAATGAACCAAATTTCGGGTATTAGGGTAAACGGCCGTATCCCAGACAGCGTCGCGCGGGTACGGCCGTTTCAAATTTATATGAAGAGTAATTGGAGGGAGAAATGGAGACTTTCAAACGCATTTTGGCGGTAATAGTTTTGATTTTAGCAGTGGTCGGTGTGCTGGCCATGTTGGCCGGCGTTGCCGGTAGTTGGGTGGTGCGGAATAAGGTAACGGCCGTGACCCTGGATTTGCTGACGGTGGGCGAAACGGCCGTGGCGGCCACCTCCGGCGGTCTTAACCGGATTGATGACCGGCTGGACGTATCGCAAGCACGTATAGATACGCTGGAAATGAATGTGACAGAAGCAGGTGAAGGGCTGAAAGAAACCAGCGTCGTGATGACCGTGATTTCCAATACGGTTGGCACGGAACTGGCCCCTGCTCTTAGCCAGGCGGAGGAAACGGCCGTCACCATTAAAGAAACGACATTCGCGCTGGATCAGGCAATTACGGCCGTCAACGAACTCCCCCTTATCAACCTGGATGGCTTTGTGCCCACCCTCATTAGCGACGTGGCCGACGGCATCATCGCTGCCGAAGAGCGCGTAACAGAATTACAACAGGAAGTACGAGACCGGC
>JAJRTP010000575.1 GCA_024278255.1 Chloroflexota bacterium
AACGAGGCGTATGGCCCGATTGACAGTTTCCCCAGCGCGCTGTTTGGTTCCTGGGTGATTGATGGCGTGACTTACGTCGCTTCTGTGGGCGAGACCCAATTCAAGCAGGATGATGGCCCGTTTGCTGCCGGCGCTTGCGTCAAGGTGGAATACGCCACGGTGGACGGCATCAATCGCGCTACCGAGATTGAGACGCAGAGCGGCGACGATTGCGGCAGCAATCCATCTCTGCCCAGCGAGAGCAAGGTGTATGCCACGATTGACAGCTTCCCGGCCGATCCTTTCGTTGGCGCCTGGCAGATTGGCGGCGTGGCGTATGAAGCGACGGCCCAAACCCAATTCAAGCAGGAACATGGCGCGTTTGCCAGCGGCGTCTGCGTGCAGGCGGAGTACCGGGAAATTGGCGGGGTGAACACCCTGAGTGAAGTGGAAACGGAATCCGCTTACAAGTGTGAAGATGGCGGCGGCAGCCCGCAGTTCAAGAGTTATGGTACGGTGGAAGTGATGCCGGCCGCGGCCGATATGACCGGTGTGTGGCAGATCAGCGGCATTGATTACACGGCTAACATCTCTACGACGTTTTCCCAGGAGCATGGCTTTTTGGCGGTAGGGGCGTATGTGGAAGTGTATTATACGGAAAGCGGCGGGGTGAATACGGCCGTAAAAATTGAAACCCACGTAGCTCCCGGTTCCGGCAAGGATTACGTCGTCGGCGAACTGGATGCGCACGATGGCACAGACGACTGGACCGATTGGGTGGTCAACGGCCAGACGATCAAGGCTGATCCGGTTATCAAGGTAGGTAGCGGCAGCCAGGCGCCCCAGGTGGGGCAGACGGTAATGCTCAGTACCTATCAGATAAACGGGGTGCGTTACGCCACAACGGCTACCTTTGCCAATCAGGCATTCTTGCCGTTAGTAACCCGATAAGGGAACCTCGGATAGCGCGGATAAAGCGGATTTACACGGATGAAAAATCTGTGTAAATCCGTGACTCTACTGAAAAAACTAACCGCAGAGGCGCGGAGGGCGCAAAGAATTTAGAGTCTCCCAGAGAAAAATCTCTGCGTTCTCTGCGCCTCTGCGGTGAAATCAACCTTTTTTCAGTAAAGCCATCCGTCCTTATCCGTAAAAAATCCGTGTTACCCAAATTCCTGCTTGCGGTGGCGCATGAGGACGGATTGGACGATGCCGATGGCGATGAACAGGGTGACGAGGGAACTGCCGCCGTAGCTGACGAAGGGGAGGGTGAGACCGGTAACGGGGAGGAGACGCACATTCATGCCTACATTTACGGCCGTTTGGTAAAACAAAACGGCCGCAATCCCCACCGCTATCAACTTCCCAGCCGGATCAGGACTGATGTAGGCCACCCTGAGAATGCGCCACAGCACCACTCCCATCAAGCCCAACACCACCGTAGAGCCAAAAATTAACCCCATCTCCTCCGTAATCACCGAAAAAATAAAGTCCGTGTGCTGTACGCGCAAGAAACCAAGCTGGCTTTGTGTGCCATTCATATACCCTTTACCAAAAGGGCCACCTGACCCGATACTGATTTCTGCCTGTTGGATGTTGAACAGCGCTTCTTCATCCGCTTCTTCGGGATTGATGAATACAGCTATCCGGTCTTTTTGATAATCGGCTAAAAAGGGGAATGCCAGCGAAATGGTAAAAACACCCATCACAGCCAAAATAGCAAAGTGGGACAGGGGCAGTCCCGCCAGCCAGATCATTACAAACCAGATGAAAACGTAGAGAACAGCCATACTCAAATCCGGTTCCAGGAAGATGAGGACGATGGGAATACCGATGTAAACGAGGGTGGCAATGGTGTTGGAGAATTGGTGGATGCGGTGGCGGCGATTGGCTAAAAACTGGGCAAAAGTAACGACGATAAAAACACGGCCGAATTCCGAAGGTTGAATACGAATGTCGCCGGGGAGCTGAATCCAGCGGCGGGTTTCATTCCCCAGCACGCCGGCTACCAGCACAAAGATGAGTCCCGCCACGATGGCCCCGTAAATGTACCATTGGGCCGAGGTCAGTACCCGGTAATCAATGGAGGCCACAATGATCATGACGACGAAACCGATGATGGCCCACTGGATTTGCCGTAGAGGTAAAATTTCAAAGGCGGGCGCACCGGTCACGGCGCTGCGAATCATCAAGACGCCATAGGCGGTTAAGAGCAAAATGGCGGCCACGAGCCAGATGTCGAAGTACCGCCATACAGATGTTCGGGATAACATGAGGTGGATTGTACTAAAAAGACAGTCCCAATCCCAAAGGTATTACTTTGCTTTAAGGAAGGAGATTAGAGAATTGGAGATTGACCCATCTCCAATTCTCTAATCTCCAAATCACTGCACGGCCGTAGCCCTTCTGCGTGCCGTCGTCTGTGCCAAAGGCACTTCAGCTACCAGATATCCCTCCCGTTCACTCTGATCCACTTTCACTTCCACAGATTCCGGATCAATCTCCAGCCGTTTGGCAATCACCTGGATAATATCATCCTGGATTAGCTGCAACATCCCCGGTGAAATTTCACTGCGGTCGTGAATCAGCACCATTTGCAGCCGTTTCTTGGCCGTTGCCCCGCTTTTTTCCTTGCTGCCAAAAAATTTATCCAACCAACTCATGGCCTTACTCCTTCTTAATTATTGCTGAACCAACGGCCGATGCGGTCGAGCAGGCCATCTTTTTGCGTCAGATCAATGAAGGGTACTTCTTCACCTTCGACCCG
>JAJRTP010000576.1 GCA_024278255.1 Chloroflexota bacterium
TACAAAACATTGGGTTTCACGGCCGTCTGCTTCATAGCCAAAAATCTCCGCCCGCGGAAAATGATCGGCATTTTCCCGCACCCATTCATAAATATCCAGCGAGCGCATCTCATGCCCCCAATCATCCAGGATGAAGGCGGGGAAGATGTACTCCTCCGGCCCCAGTAGGACAAAGGCGTAGCGCAGGTAGAGGGACACGGCCGTTTTCTCGGTGGGGTTAGGGTTGAGGAGGAGGAGAGTGGTACGGCCGTTTTTCCCCTTTTCCTGGAACAGTTTTCCATGAATGTGCTGCGTTAATGGTTTCACAGCTTCCCAACATAGCAAAAGGTGCCTTTCCACGCAAGAAGATTGCCGATTTACTACTGCCCGCTTATTATTGTGACAAGGTGGGAAGCTTACGGTGGATCGGGTGACAAAATGAATGAGGAGTAGATGATGAAAGCGATTTTCTTTAACGAACACGGCAATTTGGATAATGTGCAATTTGGCGAAGTGTCCCGGCCGGAAATCGGGCCAGGTGAAGTGTTGGTTGAGGTGAAAGCGGCGGCGCTGAACCGGCTGGATTTATGGGTGCTGGAAGGTTGGCCGGGCTTAAACCTGAAACTGCCGCACGTGATGGGCAGCGACGGGGCTGGTGTTATTGCCGAAGTGGGCGCCAATGTCAGCGGCTGGCAGGTGGGCGACCGGGTAGCGGTGAACCCCACCATCGGCCGGGATGATGATTATTTTGGCCGCCGCGGACTGGACAACATGTGCGACAATTTTTCCATTTTGGGCGAGCATGTAGATGGCTTTTTTGCGGAGTATACGGCCGTACCCGCCCGAAACCTGCTCAAAATGCCAGAACACGCCTCCTTTGTTGCCGCCGCCGCCGCTTCCCTGGTCTTCGTCACCGCCTGGCACTCCCTGATTACACGGGGACGGCTGCAAGCCGGAGAAAGTATTCTCATCGTCGGGGCCGGCGGCGGGGTCAACACGGCCGCCATCCAGATTGCTAAAATGGCCGGGGCCGGCCCCATCTACGTCGTCGGCTCTTCCAAGGAAAAGCTGGCCAATGCCCGCGACCTGGGCGCTGACGTTCTCATCAACCGGCAGGAAGAAAATTGGGGCAAGGCTATCTTCAAAGCCACGAATCGTATGGGGGTAGATGTGGTGGTAGATAATGTGGGTGCAGCTACGTTTGCCACCTCTCTACGTGCTCTCAAGCGAGGCGGCCGTTTGCTGACCGTCGGCAATACCAGCGGCCCCACCTTTGAACTAGACAACCGCTTCATCTTTGGTAAACATCTGAGCATTATCGGCAGCACGATGGGTACCAGCAGTGATTATGCAACGGTAATGGGCCTGATTTTCGACGGCCGTCTCCACCCCGTCATTGACACCATCTACCCCCTGGCGCAAGGCAAAATCGCCCTGCAACGGCTGGCTGAAGGAAACGTATCCGGCAAATTAGTCCTGGAGATATGATATAATGTGGTTCGTATTACGTATTGCGTATTGCGTACTGATTCAATTACGTAATACGCAATACGCCACCATAATCTAAGGAGACGAGAACATAATGCCCAGCCCATTTCCCGGAATGGATCCATACCTGGAAGACCGCGCCATTTGGCCTGACGTTCATGCTACGTTGATCACCTATATTCGTGAAGTGTTGCAGCCCCAGTTACGGCCCAAATACATTGCCCGCATCGGGGAACGAATGCGGCTGGCCACTGTCAGCCGCAGCTACGTGCCGGACGTTCTCCTCGTCCACACCATGCGCGAACCGGCCCCTACATTGGCGATGGCCGAACCGCTAGTCGCCGATGAACCCCAGTTGGTGGAACCTCTGGATGAAGCAGTGCGGGAACCGTATATTGAGATTATTGCCCGTGACTCAGGGGATTTGGTGACGCTAATTGAACTGCTCAGTCCGGCTAATAAAGTAGGAGACGGCCGTGACCAATATCTGCAAAAACAAACCGATTTACTGGCTACCGAAGCCAATCTGGTGGAAATTGATTTGCTGGGCTACGGCAAGCCAACCGTTCTGGCCCGCAACGTCGCCATCACCGATCCGGCCGACTGGCGCTATCTGGTAGACATCAGCCGGGCCAAACCACGCACCGAGCTGGAAATCTACGCCATCCCCCTACCCAAACCGTTGCCCAAATGCCGCATCCCCCTACTGCGGGAAGACCCGGACGCTGTCCTCGATTTACAAGCCGTTTTCACCCGTTCTTACGACATAGGCGGCTACGACCTGCTGATTGATTACAGCCAGCCCCCGCCCGTCCCCCTCAGCGATGCCGAAGCTGCCTGGCTGGATGCTTACCTCAAAGAAAAAGAGTTGCGCTAACCGGCTCACTGATAACCGATTACCGGTCACGGCTCACTGTTTCCGCAGTGGCAATAACTGCTTCACTATCTTCCTGAGCCAGGATTTCAGACGGCCGTACGGCCGTCGCCTTCTTACGCACGTTAGTCCGCTCCACAATTTGCCAGACAGTCCGCAGCAAAATCTTTATGTCTAGTAAAATAGACCAGTTCTCCAAGTACCACAAATCATACTTGGTCCGTTCATCAATAGAGGTATCGCCTCGCAGGCCATTTATCTGCGCCCAGCCCGTCATCCCCCCTTTTTCCTGATGCCGATCCATGTAGCGCGGCACCTTTTCCCGGAACTGTTCCACATAATGCTTCTGTTCCGGACGTGGCCCCACCAGACTCATTTCCCCAACCAATACATTGATCAAATTTGGCAGCTCATCAATCTCGATCCGGCGAATAAACGTGCCCAGGCGCGTCTGCCGCGGGTCATTATCCGTTGTCCAGCCTGGCCCGGACTCTTCAGCATCTTTACGCATAGAGCGGAACTTGATCATACGAAACGGCTTGCCGTCCAATCCCATCCGCTGCTGCACAAAAAAGACCGGGCCGGGGGATTCCAACTTAATGCCCACTGCCACCAACAGCATCAAAGGTGAAAGCAGGACCAACCCCACAAACGACCCCAGCAAATCAATCAGCCGCTTGAAGATGAGCATATACCCGCGCAAGGCATAATCGCGCACGGAAAGCAGGGGTAAGCCGCCCAAATCGTCAATGGTGGCCCGGTTGGTTGTATATTGGAACACATCGGGGAAAATTTTGATGGAAACACGGCCGCGTTCACAATAAGCCATCACGCGTACTGTTTCCCGGTGTCCCTTTTCCGGGATGGCAATGATTACCTCATCAATATTGAATTTGTTAATCAACACCGGCAAATCTTCAGGCGTTCCCATAACAGGCACACCCAACAAATCCTCCTCGCCGTCAATCCCGTTAACCACACCCACCAATTCATAGCCCAACTGCGGTGACCACTGAATGCGCTGCACAATCAGGCGGGCCATCTCGCCCGTCCCCACAATGATCAGCCGGTCTTTGCCTATGCCCCGATCCCGCAGTTTGGCCCGCACAAATTGATGCACAATGCGGCCCAAAATCAACAGCAAAATAATCAACACCCAGGCATAAATAATCATGGCCCGCGGGTAATCCAGAATCACGTCATTGCTTTTGAAAATGAAGGTGGAAGCAGCCACGGCAAATAAGGTACCAATGGAAACGGCCGCAAAAATATAGTAAATCTGATCAACGCGGGAAGCAGCGCGGGGAATATAATACTGGCGATAGAAAAAGAGCATGGAAACAATAGCTATTATCTGTAAAACCATCAACCCGGCATAACTGCGCAAAGGGTACACAGTCACCAGCGGTTCCGGCCAATCCACAACCACCCGCAGCTTGTAAGCCAAAATAAATCCGACAGCAATCAAAATCGTGTCCAGAATAACGAGAGAAATCGTGTAGATTGTTCGTATTTTTTGTGTTTTCATACCCTCAGTTCCACAAGGACAAAGTTAAGACCATTTTATCAGACCCGCCGTTTGCTTCAAGTACAACATATTAACGTTTTCTATGCGCTAAGGAAACGCTCCATACAGTTGAAAAATTGTCTTTATAATTAGGGTGATTGGCGGCTGATTGTTGGTAAAAGCTGTCAGCCACCAGCAATTCATTATTTGGGATGGTTCAAGTAACCTGGAAAATTAGCTTGATACTTTGTAGGGCGATTTTGTAAATCGCCCTACAAGTTGTTAAGGGAAATTTGAACCATCCCCATTATTTTTGGAGAAACCCGATGCAGCAAGACAAACATATACCGGCTATTTTGGCCGTTGTCATCTTTTCTATCTTTGCCTTTACCGGCGGCTATCTTTTAGGTCAATCGCCTGTGGCCCCGGTAAACTTGTTTGGTATCGTCAACGGCCGTACCGTACAAAACCCCGACGACATCAAAGCCTTCTGGGAAGTGTGGGACCTGATACACACCCGCTACCTGCGCCAGCCGGTAGACGACGCCGCTCTAATGGACGGCGCCATCAACGGTATGCTGGAAACATTGGGCGACCCGCACACCCGTTACCTGTCTCCCAGCGACCAGGAGGCAGCCACACAATCCATGTCCGGCGAATTTCAAGGTATCGGCGCCGAAGTGGAAAATGTAGACGGGGCCATCACCATCGTCACGCCGATTGACGGTTCTCCGGCACAGGCTGCCGGTTTGCAGCCGGGCGACATTTTGCGCGAGGCGGACGGCGTCCCCCTGACCGGCATGGACATCTCCGAAGCGGCAGCATTGGTGCGCGGTCCGGCCGGTACAACGGTTCGCTTACTCATTGAGCGGGACGGTGAAACATTTGAGGTAGAGATCACCCGCGACGTGATCAAGCTGCCCAGCGCCCGTGGCGAGATGCTGGAAGAGGGTATCGCCTACATCCGCCTGAGCCGCTTTGCCAATAACACAGACCAGGAATTGCAGGATATTCTGACCGATTTGCTGGCCCAAAATCCCACCGGCATCATTCTGGATTTGCGCCGTAATCCGGGCGGGGCGCTGGACACCACAGTAAATATCGCGGATCAGTTTTTGCCGGAAGGGGTGGCGTTGGTGGAACGTTTTGGCGACGGCCGTGAACGACAATTCCAGTCCAGCGATAAAGGGTTGGCCGAAGACATCCCTCTCGTCGTCCTGATTGACGAAGGCAGCGCCAGCGCCTCCGAAGTTCTGTCCGGCGCCATTCAAGACAGAGGGCGCGGTGTGCTGATTGGCAATACATCATTTGGCAAAGGCACCGTACAGACCTGGCAAACCCTGGCCAACGATGGCGGCGTCCGTATCACCATTGCCGAATGGCTGACGCCAGATAAAGACTCCATTAACGAAACCGGCCTGACGCCCGACTACTTCATCCCCCTGGACCCGGACAACCCGGACGAGGACGCCCAGTTACAAGCAGCCATTGATTATTTGTTGGGCAAAACCATCATCAGCATCCCCCCGGCCGAGGCAGAACCAGAAAACAATTAACGATAAACTTCTCGACGATGCGCAATTCGCCATACAATAATGAGAGCAATCTCCTCATCTACTTCATAAATTATGCGATAATCGCCTACGCGAACACGCCAATCATCACGAGACCCGCTCAATTTTTTGATTCCAGACAACTTTGGATGAAGTTTTAAGCTGAGGAGAGCCTTATTCACACGCTTCCTGATTTGAGGGTCTAACCGCTTACGCGCCTTGATGGCTCTGGGCGTTAGTTGAACCCGAAAGGTCATGCCGCCAATAACTCGTCAGCTAAAACATCTTCCAGATCAACCGCCAGTTCTTTTTCATGGCGTACTTCATCAATTAACATGCGGTCAATGGCATCCTGAAGAAATTCTGGCAATGCTTCCCAATCTGATTCGCTGGCTAAGTCGCGCAAATAAGCTCTGTAATCGTCAGCAGAAAGGATGACTTCTACCAACTGACCAGAATCATCGTAAACCATTTTAGGGGGATTTGTTATTAAAACCATTGCTGCCATCCTTAAAAATCTATACTGATTTGCAAAATTGAGTATAGAGCATTCATCTGGCATTGACAATACAGTTAAAAAATCTTGTTTTCCGTCTTCACCTTGTCTGCCTGCGCCAAAATGGACTCTGCGCCGCCGGTGGCGTGTTCGCCTTGAGTGCCTAACATAGCGGCCAGTTCCTGCACACGGCCGTCCCTATCCAAATCTTCCACGCGGGTCACGGTACGGCCGTCCACCACCCCCTTACTCACCCGAAAATGCACGTCCCCGTAACCGGCCAACTGGGGCAGATGGGTCACGACGATGACTTGATGTTCGCCGACGGCCGTCAGCCCCCACAACTTCCGCCCCACCACATCCCCAATACGGCCGCCAATCCCCTGATCGATCTCGTCAAAAATCAGCGTCGGCGTCGTGTCCGCCTGGGCCAGCGCCGTTTTCAGAGCCAGCATCAACCGCGCCGTCTCTCCGCCGCTGGCCACCTTGGCCATCGGTTTCAGCGGTTCGCCCGGATTCGTGGAGATGAGAAACTCCACCCGGTCAACACCCGTCTGGTCATACGCCAGCCGTTTACCGACGGCATACACCCCATCCGCCTGTACCTCTTGCTGAAAATCCACCTGGAAGCGGGTGCCAGCCATGTTCAGATCGGCCAGTTGGGTTTCTACGGCCGTAGCCAACTTTTCCGCCGCTTCCTTCCGTTTACGCGAAAGGGCCAGCGCCAATTCCCCCACCTGATGCAGCGCCTTCTCCTCCGCCTGCTCCAGTTCCGCCATGCGCTCCTCGCTGCCCTCAATCTGCATCAACTCCGCAACCGCTTCCTCTTGCCGCGCCAGAATATCTGCCACCGTCTCGCCATATTTGCGCTTGAGCGACTGGATCAACTCCAGCCGTTCCTCCACAAAATCCAGCCGCCCCGGATTAAATTCCAGCTTATCCAGATAGCTCTGCAAATCAGACGACAACTCGCTCAACTGGTAAATGATGCCCTGCAAATTCTCCAGCAGCGGCCCCTGCGTTTCGTCATAACGGGTCAACTGCACCAGCGCCCGTTCTGCCTGGCCCAACATGTCGGCAGCCGCCAGCGTATCGTCATCCATGCCTGTAATCAGGGTGACAGCTTGCGTGGCGACCAGCATCAACTGCTCCGTATTACCCAGGCGCGTCCGCTCCGTCCGCAGTTCGTCTTCCTCCCCTGGCTGCAAATTGGCCGCGTCGATTTCCTGAATCTGGTATTGCAGCATTTCGGCGCGTTGGGCATTGTTACGCTGGTTCTGGCGCAAATCGGCCAACTCCTGCCGGATTTTTTGCAGACCGCTGACGGCCGCAGCCACCTCTCCTCGTTCCTTCTCCAATCCAGCATACGCATCCAGCAATGGTAAATGGGAACGGCGCTGAAGCAGGGACAAATGCTCTCCCTGCCCGTGAATATCCAGCAGCGGATCGGCAATCTGGCGCAAAACAGCTAAATTGACCGCCCGGCCATTGACCCGGCTGATGCTACGGCCGTTGGCCCGCAGTTCCCGCGCCAACACCAGCAAATCGTCTGACTCGCCTTCCAATCCTTCCGTCTCCAGCAGCGGCAATACCTGCCGCTGGATAAAAGGCGGCAAGGTGAAAACCGCTTCCACGTAAGCGTCAGCCGTCTGCGCCCGCACCAGCGTCGTATCCGCCCGCCCGCCCAGCACCAGCGACATGGCATCCAGAATAATGGATTTCCCTGCGCCCGTTTCCCCGGTCAGCACATTAAAACCGGGCACAAATTGCAGATGCAGTTCATCAATAATGGCAAAATTGCGAATGGTAAGTTCTGAGAGCATGGTTGTAGGAGAGTTTGGAGATTGATCAATCTCCAAACTCTATTTCATCTCATTTGATAGTAAACCGCAGGCACGGCCGTTACCAGATAAATAATCATCCCGATAAAGCCGCCGCCCAGAACCAAAACCGGCAAAATTGTGGTGATAACCATAATTACCGCCACAATCATGGGCAGATAACGGCCGCGCCGCCGCCCAATGGCCCGTTTAAGGACGCCGCCAATAAAGCTACCGGCCGCGCCGCCCACAAAAAACATGATGATCCAGAACAAAAACCCGGTCAAAGCGCCGATAAAACCAATCACTACGCCGCCAATCACGCCCAGGACAACCGCCAAAACAGAGGCAAGAATATAATCAGTGTTGGTGGCATTAAAATATTTGTCCTGTAACTCCCGCTGGCAGTCCGGGCAGGAATAGCCTACTGATGTTTTGCGGGCGCAATCAATACAAATCGGTTTGCCGCAGGTGTAGCAGCGCAACGATGTTTCCCGGTTTGGATGGCGGTAGCAGTAATAGACGTATTCTTCTTCGTCTTCGGCCTCAACCGGCTCCGGTTCAGGCTCCGGTTCAGGTTCCGGCTCAACTTCTTCAGGAAATTCCGGGATGGGTTCGCCGCGCAGTTCCGCCAGACCAACTAAAGCCGCCTTATTATTCGGGTCCAGGGCCAGCGCCTTTTCATACGCCTGCTCCTTTTCTGCCGGGGACAGCAGCACACCCGCCAGCCCCGCCCAACCAGCCGCCGACTCCGGCGCTTCTTCCGTAATCTGGCGGTACAACTCCTCCGCCGCCGACCGTTTGCCATTGGCGGCCACTTTATCAGCCTGCCGCAGCATAGATCGTAATCGTGGTTGACTAATTGACATAAAATGTTTCCTTTTGTAATTTGGTAATTACCCAGTTACTCAATTACTCAGTTACTCAATTACTCCGATGCCCCAACCGCGCCATAATGCGCCGGTAAAAATAACCGGGGCTTTCTAACCGGGCAAAAAGGCTGGTATGGTCTGCCTTCTGCACCCGGATAATATCACCATCCTGCAACAAAATACCATCCTGGCCATCCGGTGTCAGGTACGCCTCATGATCCATGTGGATATGAATAGCGATTTCCGCATGTTCATGCAGTACCAGCGCCCGGTCAAAACTCAGGTGCGCGGCCACCGGCACCACAATAAAATTTTGCAACTGCGGCGGCAGTAACGGGCCGCCGGCGGCCATCGCATAAGCTGTCGAGCCGGTTGGCGTAGCTACAATGAGGGCGTCGGCTGTGTAATGGGTCACCAAATCGTCATCCACCCACAATTCAAAACGCACCACCCGCGCCTGCCGGCCCCGCCCCACCACGATGTCGTTGAGAGCCGCGAAGGCGTTGATGATACGGCCGTTGCGCTGCAAAGCCGCATGAAGCATCAACCGCTCTTCCGTCCAATAATCCCCGGCCAACACCCGCGCCAGCTTTTCCGGCCATTCATCCGGTTCCGCCTCCGTCAGGAAACCCACTTTGCCCAGATTGACGCCAAACACTGGCAAATCATACGGCGACGCCAACCGCGCCGCCCGCAAAAGTGAGCCATCCCCCCCCAGCACCACCAGCAAATCTGTGTGCGGCACTTGCTCCGTGATAAAGGCCATATCCCGGCTGGAAGCCAGCCACACCTGAATCTGCCGCGCTTCCAGCCACTCGCCAATCTCCGCCGCCATCTCCTGGGTACGCATCCGTCCCGGATGATGCAAGATACCTATAAGCATAGTTAAAAACAGTTTTCAGTGTTCAGTTTTCAGTATTCAGTGAGGCCCCTACTGAACACTGAAAACTGATTACTGAATACTTATCCCCCAGTCCGTCAGCCAGGCCAGCAGTTTTTCTTGGGGAATTTGCACCTGATTGCCGCCATCTAACGGCCGTACCGTTACCACCCCATTAGTCACTTCATCTTCGCCTATAATCAGAACGACGCGGGCATGATGTCTATTCGCTTCCCGCATCTGGCTCTTCATACTGCGGCGGGTGCGGGCAAAGGCCAGCCGGGTACCAATACCAGCTTCACGGAGACGAAAGGCTAGTTGTACGGCCGTTTCCTTCGTCACGCCGCCAAAATGCGCCACA
>JAJRTP010000577.1 GCA_024278255.1 Chloroflexota bacterium
CTGCTGCCTGATATTGAAGTGGTGTCCGACTGCCGCTTTTGCTGCGACCCCAATCGCCCGGACCAATGGTGCGACGACTGCCGCATCCGCCACGCCGACGGGGCGCTGGGCATCACCATCCGCCGCACGCCTTTTGTAGATTTGCCCGTCAGCGCCACCGAAGACCGGGTGGTGGGCACGCTGGACATCGAAAAAGCAATCCAGACCGGCGAAAAACATTTTGAACCGGGCGTCCTGGCTTCGGCCAATCGCGGCTTGCTGTACGTGGATGAAGTGAATCTGCTGGACGACCACGTAGTAGATTTGCTGCTGGATTCGGCGGCGATGGGTATTAACGTGGTGGAGCGGGAAGGCATCAGCTTTTCCCATCCGGCCAAATTTATCCTGGTGGGCACGATGAACCCGGAGGAAGGAGATTTACGGCCGCAGCTTCTGGACCGCTTTGCCTTCTCCGTCCACATTTCCGGGCTGACCGATTTGCAGCAGCGGGTGGAAATTATGGAACGGCGCATGGCCTTTGAAGTGGAGGCGGAACAGTTTCGCCAGGAATGGGCCGGCCGGGAAAAAGAATTGTCAGACCAGATCAGCCGGGCGCGAGAGTTGGTGAATAAGGTGCAGTACACGCGGCGGGATTTGCTCTCCATCGCCGGGCTGACCAGCTCAATGAATGTGGACGGCCACCGGGCTGACCTGGTGATTTTGCGCGGATCGCAGGCGCACGCTGCTTTCCAGGGGCGGACGCAGATTACGGATGAGGACATCATTCTGGCGGCCGAATTAGCTCTGCCGCACCGGATTAAGGGACGGCCGTTCCAGGATACCTATGTTTCGGCCGCCGATTTGCAGGAAAAACTGGAAGAGGCCCAGGCCGAAATGGGCATGGGCGAAACGGACGACCGTCTGCCGGAAGACAGCGACAGCGAAGACGTAAAAAAAAAGCCTTAGACTCGTCTGAGGAGATGGAGGACGGGGCCGACACCCAACCCCAGGCGGAAGCCGGCCCGCAATCCATCCCCCAGGCCCCGCAGGATGCCCAATGGTGGGAGGGGGGCAGCCGCATCCAGTCCAAACAGGAGTTTACTGCCCGCCGTCTGGACACCCAACTGGACAAACTGACCCGCAAACAAGCGGGGCGCCGCTCCCAAACGAAGACAGAACGCAAACGAGGCCATTACATTCAGGCCCGCATCCCCAAAGGCAAAGTAACCGATCTGGCCTTTGACGCCACGTTGCGCGCCGCCGCCCCTTACCAAAAAGACCGGGATCGCTCCAAGCTGGCCCTGGCCCTGACCAAACAGGATTTACGGGAAAAGGTGCGGGTGCGCCGGGCGGCCAATCTCATCCTCTTTGTGGTGGACGCCAGTTGGAGCATGGCGGTGGCGGAGCGAATGGAAGCGACGAAAGGGGCGATTATGTCCCTGCTGACGGATGCTTACCAGCGGCGGGATCGGGTGGGGCTGATTGTGTTTAACAAGAACCAGTCCAATCTGGTGCTGCCGCCGACCAATTCGGTGCAACTGGCGAAGAAGGCGCTGGCGGACATTGCCGTGGGCGGGAAAACACCGCTGTCGGCCGGGCTACTGATGGCTTACGAAGTGTTCCGCAAGGAATCGTACACTCATCCCGACGTGATGCCCATGATGATTTTGCTGACGGACGGGGCGGGGAACGTGAGTCTGAGCGACATGCCGCCCCAGGCGGAGGCGCATAAAATTGCGGAACTGATCAGCGATGCGGGGGTGCGCTCTATTGTGATCAACATGGAACACGCGGCCTTTGATCAGGGGTTGGCGCAGCAGTTGGCGGATAAGCTGGAAGCGCCCTGTCATACGCTGGAGGATTTGCGGGCGGAGACGTTGTACCGGACGGTGTTGGGGGAATTGGATTAAATGAAAATTAAATTGAACCGCAGAGGCGCGGAGAGCGCAGAGATTCAGAGATAAGCAGCAAAGAATTTTTGTAATTGTTTGAAGGTATCTAACCGATTTTGCAATATGTCGTATACAATTTATTGATCTACGTTGATGTAATCATGTACCAATACGTTGCGGAAGCCAATCATGGCTATCCAGGTTTCGCGCAGTTCCGGTTCGATAAGACCCTGCTCAGCTAAAATAGCGGGAATGTCCCGATAGGAAGCAACATAACCCAATTCATCGTCGGCCACAATATGGTTGCCCATGTCAGTGAATGCTTCAATGGTCAGATGCAAAAACCGTTCAGCGCTGCCGTAATGTTCCGGATCGGAAACAAATTCGTCGTAGCTGTAGCGGCGCAGCTTTTCCAAAATCGCCAGGTATTCATCAACTTTACGCAGCCGCATACGAATAACGTTGGCTTTAACCATTCAGGATTCTCCGTTTCATAGCCTTTCGCTGGACGCGCAGGTAGGGTTCAAAGTCAAAATACTGGCGCAGGGTCAGAGAATAATAGCTGCCGCGGTCAAAACCTTCTGTCTGGTAGATGAGGCGGTTGGGAGCAACCGCTTCATAACGCAAGACTATATCATCGGTATCTAAAAAGATTAAATCTACACGGTCGAAACCGTGCCGGGCCAAATCGGTGAGTATTTCCAGTTTTTTCCGGCGCACCTGGCCGTCACGGGGCACAATGGCCAGGTCTAAATCACTTTCGGCATGAATCTTGCCGGTCGCTGCGGAGCCAAAGAGGTAGACGGCCGCTATCTCGTCATATTTGGCAAATATCTGCGGCAAAAGATCTAAATCCGGTAAAGGCAGTGGTTGTTTGAGTTGCATTTTTCACCTTGAACCTTCAGTATAAGGTTGCATGGGGCAAGTTGCAAGGGACTGGAAATGGAAAGTATTGATTTTGTAGAATTATATGAGCAGTATGCGGGGGAGTTGGAAGATTTTTGGGGGCGACGGGAGGCGCACGGCCGTTTCCAGCGCAGCTTTCATCTATTTGGCCTGACTTTTACGCTGCGGAGTAATGTGGCGGAGGTGTTGACGGCCGTAGACCTGGCCCTCCCCTTGTACACGCAAATTGAGAGAGAAACGGATACGCCACAGATAGAGATACAGGTGGTGGCGCGGGACGGCCGTTTGTCAGCCGAACCGCCGCCGGAAGATTTGATGCAGCGCATCACCTATGCGGGAGACGGAGATTGGTTAGCGCTGCATTTGGGGGACTGGGGGCAGGTTCACGTGGATTTGGGGCGGGGGCGGGCGACGGCCGTAATCGCCCCGTCGTTAGCCCAGCGACCTGATTTGCTGGCCCAATGTGTCCTACACACCCTTTTGCTGAACTTTATCATTGCCGCTGGATACGGGATGCTGCACGCTTCCTGCTTGGAGCGGGACGGCCATGCCCTGCTGCTACTGGCGCCGCATAATACGGGCAAATCTACCACGGCGCTGCGGCTGGCGCTGGCCGGCTGGCGGTTGCTGACAGACAGTATGGTGTTTGTCCAAAGTTTGCCGCGGATTACGCGGATTAGCGAGGATTTTCATAAAGCCCATCCGCAAAATCCGCGCAATCTGCGGCTAAAAAATGAAACAAGGCTGCTGGGCTTCCCCGTGGGGCAAATCAAGCTGCGGGCGGATATGGCGGCGCAGTTTCCCCAATTACGGCCGTACCTGACTCCGGAAGTGGTACGCGACGAGACAAAATACCGGCTGGATTTGCAGCAAGTGGCCGGCGTATCGGTTTGGGAAACGGCCGTCACTCCCAGCCGCACTACTCTCTGCCTGATGTCCCGCCACGACGCACCAGATACCCGCGTTACGGCCGTACCGCAAGAGCAAGTATGGGCAGCAATCATGCGGAACAGTTTGTATTTTGATGATACGGCCGTGTGGCAGAGAAACCTGGCGCAATTGATGAGCTTTTTGGAGGATACGGCCGTTTGCCGTTTAATGATTGGTGTGGAGGGGGAGGATGTGGTGGAGAAGTTGGGTGCGATTTAGGGTGAGGATACGGCCGTATACCCACTTGCGCCATTTGCTTACGGCCGTGCCGCTGCCCCGCAGCCTGGAGCGATTACAACAGATTGGGAAAACAACAGATGGATGTTGCGGGAAAAATCTGTTTCTTTCTTAATCTGGTGTACTCTTGGACGGCCGTGTGGCAGAGAAATCTAGCGCAGTTGATGAGCTTTGTGGAGGGGACGGCCGTTTGCCGGTTAATGCTTGGTGCGGAGGGGAAGGATGTGGTGGAGAAAGTGGATGGGATTTAAGGGTGGGGAATACGGCCGTACCGCCCACCCCGCCGCGCCTGATGACTTGTGAGGGATACGGCCGTGGCAGAAGCGAGAAACTTGTGATTTGTTGCAGGTTTTGGATCTACTGAAATTATCTATAGTCACATTCCAAGCAATAATTATTTATTTCACAAATATTTCCCCATTCAGTTATTATCCAACCTTCTTCCGATTTTTCTACCACAATATCAGCTATTCCAAAGCAATAAAACTTATCGTCATCGTTACAATAAGTTGTTGCTATAACGTTCCATGGTGTATCGGTTTCGGGATTATTAACACCAACAGCATCAACTCCCCAGGATGCACAATTGAACACCTGATGTTTTTCGGCCCAAACATCAATTTCTTCCCATGCTTCTGGTGCAACTAACGATTTTGCTGACTCTTGATCATTTTTAGACATGGCTTCAACAAACATCATTGCAACATTCCCCGGATTACCCCGATTGCCCTTCACGAGTAAATAAAGCACAAATGCGGAACAGACAATTATTACCAAAGTAATTACAAGCAAAATAGTTTTGCGTTTTTTTCTTTTTCCTTCATATTCCATAACTATTCACCTTTAAATTTTGCCGAGAATGAACCCTATGAGATTCCTGAGTGCTAGAAAGAGCTCTTGCTGTGGCCGGTCTTCCAGACCGTGCCACACCTGATCATCAATTTCCACACACGGCCGTACCCCCCCCATCAATCCAATTTCTACATTAGTCCAGGCAAATTCTACCATAATGCACGGGGAGTTGGAGCGAGAAGCAAAGACAAATTCACGCATCACGCCTTCACCCATCACATATAAGGTCTGCTTAAGGTAGTTGGCAGGTCCTCTTAAAGCCCCCGGCCGGCCGCCTCAGCTATGATGATGTCATCTTATTTTTGCAGAACATTCATAGCTTATGGAGGCTATTATGAAGAAATTATTCTTGAGTTTATTTGTAGTGATGGCATTATTTGGCGGAACGGCCGCAGCCACATTCGCGGCCCCGGCAGAAAAAAGCAGCGAACCCTTTACCGGCACATTCAGCGGAACTGTGTATGGCGATAACGACACGACCGCCCCGATGACCCTGACATTGGTGCAGGATGGCGACGAGGTAACCGGAACGGCCGCCATGGGTGAAGGTTTGTACGTAGATGCCGGACTTTGCGGCAGCGGCTACATTCCCGCCAGTTCGCAAACGGCCGCAGGCGAGATTTCTGCCCGGAACCCCAACCATTTGGAAGCCCAGGCCGCCTTTGACATCAGCGGTTTCCGGGTAAACATTGATTTAGACGGTTTTCTGGTAGATGCGGATACGCTGGAAGCCGAGACCAAAATTGACCTGCCCTGGTTGTGCGGCACAGACCCCGTCCTGTACAGCAGTCTGGAACGGGTAACAGATTAACTTTAACAGGTAAAGGCTGACGCGCTGTCGCGTCAGCCTTTTTTACGTTTTACCTTTCGCCAAAATCTTGTAAAATCGCCAGACTATGGCCAAACACATATTAGTGGTAGATGATGATGAATTGATGCGCCGCAGTGTCAGCTTCAAGTTGGAACAAAATGGCTACCGCACCAATACGGCCGCTTCGGCCGAAGATGCCTTAGCCATTGCCCGGCGTGATCCGCCCGACCTGATTTTGCTGGACATTGGTCTGCCGGGGATGGATGGATTGGAAGCCTTGCGCCACTTCCAGCAGGGGATGGACGTACCCGTCATTTTTGTCACGGCGCGGCGGCGGGAATTGGATACCATTTTGGGGCTGGAGTTGGGCGCAGACGATTATATTACCAAGCCATTCAACCTGGATGTGCTGGTGGCCCACGTTAAAGCGGTTTTGCGCCGGGCCGGGAGTGGCAGCGCGGCCGCATCGGCGGCGGCCAAAAAACAAACGCTGTTGGTGGGGGATATGGAGATTGACCCGGCAGCGCATACAGTGCTTATTGGGGATACGGCCGTCAACCTGACCAACCGCGAATTTGATTTGCTGCACACCCTGGCCCTGGACGCCGGCAACGTCATCTCCACCGATGAACTGCTCAACCGGGTCTGGGGCGCCGAATTTATGGGCGAATCCCAGGTCGTATACGTCCACATCCGCTTGCTGCGCGAGAAAATTGAAGCAGACCCCAAACATCCCCAACGCATCATCACCAAACGAGGCGTCGGCTACAAGTTAGTGTCTCAGGAAGATTGAGCATGCGTTTACGCGGCCGTTTCGTCATCAGCCATTTGCTGCCCCTGTTGATTACCATACCCCTGGTGGCCATCGCCCTCTTTTACCTGCTGGAAACCCAGATCATGCTGTCCGCTATGTCTGTGAATTTGCAGCAGCAGGCCCGGCTCATTGCCGACATGACCGGCGATCAGGTCTTCAAACTCACCGAAGAAGAAGCCCAACTTTATCTCAATCAAATCAGCCAGGATGGCGACACCCAAACCTCCATCTTACTGTTGAGTCCTGAAGGCGTCATTCTAGCCTCCAGCCAACCCCAGGATTTAACCACAGAAAAGAATTTGCCCCAGTTGGGCACGGATGAAAATCACGTCATTGTCAGCTACAGCCTTTTTCAGCCGGGCGTCAAAGTGTTTGCCCCGGTGCTGGATGTGAATGAGCAGCTAGTCGGCGTGGTGGAAGTGGCCGACACGCTGGGCACTGTGTCGCAGCGGTTGTGGCGGCTGGGCCAATACATTCTCATTGTCCTGGGGCTGCAACTGGTTTTGGGCGGGCTGATTGGCTACTTGCTGGCTATCCGTCTGGACCGGCCCCTGACGACCACGACAACGGCCGTCATCGAACTGGCCAACGGGGAATATGTAAAACCGCCCCTGCCGGAAAAAGGCAGCACAGAAACCAAAGCGTTAGCCCAGTCAGTCAACATCCTGTCTGACCGGCTGCATTTGCTGGAGTCTACCCGGCGGCGGTCACTGGCCAATCTGGTGCATGAAATTGGACGGCCGTTGGGCGCCATCAAAGCTGCCATCCAGGTCTTGCGCGAAGGGGCCGATGAAGACCCCACGTTACGCCAGGAACTACTGACCGGCATCGACAAGGAAATCGGCCGGTTGCAGCCGTTGCTGGACGATCTGGCCCAACTGCACGGCCAGGTGACGGGGAAAATCCAGTTACAGGAAGAAGCGGTAGCTTTAAGCGACTGGCTGCCGCCGCTGCTGCTGCCCTGGCGGGCGGCGGCGCAGGAAAAGGGGCTGCATTGGCAAACAAATATTCCGCTTGATCTCCCGACAATTGAGATAGACCCGACCAAGATGGCCCAGGTGCTGGGCAATTTGCTGAGCAATGCCATTAAGTATACGCCAGCAGGAGGCGAGGTGCGGGTTACGGCCGTGGCCCACACCGACCATATCGCTATCGCCGTCCAGGATACCGGCCCCGGCATTGACCCCACTGAACATAAACGGGTATTCGAGCCATTCTACCGCAGCACAGCCCAACGCCGCTTCCCCCAGGGATTAGGCCTGGGTCTGAACATCTCCCAGGAAATAGTCGCCGCCCACGGTGGTACATTACAACTAAAAAGTGTCCCTGGTGAAGGGGCTACATTCACCATCATCCTGCCCGTCACCCCTGCGTAGCCGCGGTTTCTTACCGCGTTGATGTTTAAGCGGCTACAGACGCTTTCCAGACAAAAAAAGAGGCGGGTGCTGACCCGCCTCTTTTCTCAGTTTCAAACAAACTCGTTCAAACTACTCGTCACTGCTCTCGCTGTCTTCCAGGTCCAGATTATCTTCTGCGTGATCTTTAACCTCGTCGTTCTGTAAGGCTTCGCGTAATTTCTGCTCGTCTTCATTGGAGAGAGACGTCTTGTAGACCTCGCCACCCAAAGCAGCCAAGTCAGGCAGCACCTTGTCTTCAGTCACCTTAACAATCAGCATGAAAAGAGCAGAGCCACCGGGTTCCAAAGATTGGCCTACTTCTTTGATGAACTTGTTATCAATACCCACATCTGTTGCTTTGCCGAAGATGGCGCCCAGCAAAAGACCCAACAAGCCGCCGAGCAGGGGGGCCAGGAAAATCAAACCAATCAGCAAGCCCCAAAAACCACCCCAAACAGCCGAAGCACCGGTTACTTGCTTTTCCAAAGTCTGTTTTACTTTAACTTTACCTTTTTCATTTTTAACAGCAACGGCCGCATCAGCCAGTTCAATCAATTGCATTTTCTGCATATTTTCCAGCATATCCAACGCTTTGAAAGCAGAGTCGTCCTTATATGTAATTACAACCAAATCACTCATTTTGAAGCTCCTTTTATTTGTATTGTCATGTGACAAGATTCTAAAATTTGAACAACATATCGAAAACCTATAGTACAGGAAGGAAGTTAGAACAACATTTGATCTTTCCCATTTCCTCCGCTTGTCTTGTCAGGAGAGAGTGCTAAGATACTTCATCTAACTAATTTCAATTGGAGATACCATGATTAAACTCTATAACGAAGACAGTAATGAACTAATCGGAGAAATCAGCCAGGCACAACTCAATACGTTGATTGATCTTTTGGTGGAGGAAACCCAGGAAGATCAGGATTATTATATCAATGAAGTCACCCTGGATATGCTGGCGGCTCGCGGGGCCGACAAATCGTTGATTGATATGCTGCGCCAGGCTTTGGGCGATGAAGAGGGCATCGAAATTTTGTGGAAAGAGGCGTAGTTTCGCAGCACATCCTGGCCCAATGGCCGCGTTATGTCCTGCTGTATGGCGGCATGATTGCGGCCTTATTGGTGATTGGGTTGAGCGCCGCCCGCGGCTGGTTTTCCTTTGTTTTACTGGGATTGGTTGTCTTTCTGGTGTGCGCTTTTTTTCTGGTGATGAATTTGTGGGCGGTGGTGAAGGTATACGGCCGTAACGGAATCCGCCCCCATCACGCCCTGTTCGATCTGGGCCACATCCAATCCCATAACGAAATCGTATACATCAACCTGGGCAGCCGCCAGCAGCCCATTGCCCTTAGCCATCGCCTGACCACCGGCCACATCACTGTTGTAGACGTTTACAATCCCCAATGGATGGCCCCAAAACTACCGGCCCGGCAGCCCAGTCATCTGGCAGATGACCCGCGCCTCACCTGGATTGACGGCGACATTCATCTGCTCCCCTTCCCCGATGGCTCTGTAACCAATGTCATGTTATGCGAAATTTTGTCCCAATTCTGGCAGCCCGGCGACCGGCTCATCCTCCTCAAAGAAATTCACCGCATTTTGCAGCCCAAAGGCCAGCTTCTGATTGCCGAAAAGTGCCGCACAACGAACACCTGGTTGGTAAACGGGCCGGCCGCTCCCCAAATTCCTACCCAGACTTACTGGAAAGCACTCATCAGCGAAGCCGGTTTCCGCATTCGCAAAGAATTAAACCGGGACGGCCTCATCACCTGCTGGCGCGTCAGCAAACCCACCCACAGAGAAGCGCGGCAGTTAGCTTTTGATCTGGATTATTAGACGTTCAACTTCTCTGAGAAGTCGAACGTCTTGGGGCTAATATTCCCGTTCCCGATTGACCAGATTCAGCAGCGGTTTGCCTGACAGGTAGCGGTGTAAATTTTCCCCGAATAAATCTACAGCCCGCTCATCATAATGGGGCGTAAAGCCGCTGATGTGCGGCGTCAGGATGACATTTTCCATTTGCCACAAAGGGCTGTCGGCCGGCAGCGGCTCCTCCTCAAACACGTCCAGCCCGGCCCCGGCAATCCAGCCTTTTTTCAAGGCGTGGGTTAAATCGGCTTCGTTGATGATGCTGCCCCGGCCGATGTTGATCAAGTAAGCGTTGGGCTTCATTTCCTTGAGCATGTCGCGGTTGATCAGGTGATGGGTCTGGCTGGTCAGAGGCAGGGTAATCACCGCGTAATCGCACTCTTTGAGCATGGAGCGGGTGGCTTCGCTGGGGTAGACGCGATCCG
This sequence comes from Chloroflexota bacterium, assembly GCA_024278255.1. Lineage (GTDB taxonomy): Bacteria > Chloroflexota > Anaerolineae > Promineifilales > Promineifilaceae > JAJRTP01. The sequence goes on from JAJRTP010000577.1 coordinate 10,119, forward strand.
GCAGTTCGCCTTCCGGATCGCCGGTACCGGGGATGCAGTAACCATCGTCACGCAAATGGCGGGCGTCCCGCTTGGTGACGAGGATTTTCAGGCCGAAGGGTTTAACCAAACGGGCTATTTCCCGGCCCAGACTGCCATAACCGAGGATGCCCAGGGTACGGCCGTGTAACTCATCCGGCAGAAATTTATTCCAGCGGTCTTTGGGCCATTCACCCTTTTGCTGGTAAGCCAGCCAGCGGGGTACGTGGTGTGCCCAGGCCAGCATTTGGGTCAGGGCATATTGGGCCATGTTGGGGGCGTGGATGCCGCTGGCAGTGGTGAGGAGAATGTTGCTGTCCCATACGGCCGTATCCCGCAAACTGTTAATCCCGGCCCAGTGCATCTGAATCCAGCGTAAATTAGGCGCCAATTCCAGCGGCGGCATCACCCCCGCTGCATAATAAACCTCGGCGTCCGTAGGAAACCCAACCGGCCACTGCCGGTCCGAAAAAGAAACCTGCTCCACTTCAATATCCGGTGAGACGTCCCGAATTTTCGCCAACAATTGGTCTGGAAAAGAAACAGCTACCAGCACACGCTTCATAAATGACACTCCTTCGGGGTGGCAAAGTTGTCAAATCGTCTGGCTGCTTTGCAACTTTGCCGCCACGCCTTGCGTATTGTGTATTGAAAATCGAAAAAGACAACTCTATTATAAATTGTTTCGGAGGTGAATCATGCAAGGAAAACATTTAGTGCGGGATACAGATAATAAAATGATTTGGGGCGTAGCCAGCGGTATTGCTGACTATATCAATATTGACCCGGTTATTGTGCGGCTGATTTTTGTACTGTTGACGATTGCCACGCACGGTTTTGGTCTTCTGGTCTACGTTTTGCTGGCTATCTTGATGCCCGTAGAACCGGCCCCGGCCGCCAAAGTGAACAGCTTTGACGAAGAAGAAATCGTGGTGAAAGAATCGTAAGACGCTGCTGAATTACAAATTACCCGGCATCCAGATAAGCATACGGCCGTTCTCCATCTAAGAGAACGGCCTTTCTTTTTGCCAACTCCTCCTCATCCTCAGTATAATCACCCGCTATGGCATCATTCTGGCAAAAAATACAGCTCCTCATCCAGGTACGGCTGCATGAAACGGCCGATAGAGCTTTGGCTAAAAGCGATCTGGCCATCTACGACGAATACATCCGGGAAGCAGAACAAGGGTTGGCTGAATTCAGGCGCACCATCGCCCCCATGTTTGCCCAGGTCAAGACCTCGCGGCAGCGGCGCGAAGCGCTGGCTGACAAAGCCGCCCAGCTTGACCTGCTGGTAGACCAGTTTCTTAAAACCGGCAAGCGCACTGAAGCGATGGTCACGCAAAAACAGCTCAATTCCACCATGAACCTAATCAAAACCTATGACGTCTCCCTGGAAAAACAAGTAGCTGCGCTGGAACAACTAGACGATGTGCGTGTCAAACTGGAAGGACGGCTGGCCATTGCCAAACAAGAACGGGAAGAACTGGCTTTTTTGCTGCAACTGGCTAAATCCAAAGAGATGTCCACTAAAGCGATGAAATCTTTAGATTCCCTGATGGGTGAAGGGGATATTGAAGTGGCCGAAGCGGCGGAAAACATCCGGCGGCGGCTGGATCATGCGGATGCGGCCTGGGAAGTGCAGTCCAGCAGTCTGGACCGCCAGTTGGAAAATGCCATGCAGGATTTGGAAGTGGAAGCGGAACTGGCGGCGCGTATGGAAAGGTTAGGAATTTGAGACGGGAAACTGAACATATTGCGTGTTGCGTATTGCGTAAAAGCTGGTTGATACGCAATACGCAACACGCAATACGCATCACGGCCGTATGAAAACCACACTGGTGCATGACTGGATGAATCAGATGGGCGGGGCAGAGGATGTGCTGGAAGCGCTGGCAGCCATGTACCCCAACGCTCCAGTCTACACCTCCCTCTACGCCCCGGAGAAAATGCCGCCAACCTGGCAAAACTGGGATATTCGCACCTCCTTTATTGACCGCCTGCCGCTGTCGCACAAGAAGCAGCAATTGTATTTTGCCCTGTATCCGGCTGCCTTTGAGCGATTTGACTTTCGGGAATATGCTTTGGTAGTGAGTAACAAGAGTGGATTTTGTCACGGCATCATTACCGGGCCGGAAACGCTGCACATTTGCTACTGCCTGACACCGACCCGGTACGTCTGGCGGTATCATCAATATGCGGAACAGGAAAATCTGGGCCGGCCAACCCGTATCGCCCTGGCTCCTTTTCTCACCGGGCTGCGCCTGTGGGATCGGCTGGCGGCGGATCGGGTGGATCATTTCATTGCCATCTCGCAGGAAGTTCGGCGGCGAATCGCCAAAATTTACCGGCGGGATTCGGTTATCATTTATCCGCCGGTGGAGACAACCCGTTTTGCCCCGGCCAACCGGACGGATGATTATTATTTGATGGTGGGGCGATTGGTACCTTACCGGCGGATTGATTTGCTGATTGAAGCGTTTAACAAAATGGAACGGCCGTTACTCATTGCCGGTACCGGGCGTGACCGGGAACGATTGGAAGCCCTGGCCGGGCCAACCATCCAATTCCTGGGCTACGTGCCGGATGCAGATTTGCCGGATTTGCTGGCTCGCTGCCGCGCCTTCATGTTTCCCGGCGAGGAAGATTTTGGCATTGCCCCCATTCAGGCCATGGCCGCCGGCCGGCCGGTCATCGCTTACGCTGCCGGTGGCGCGCTGGAAACAGTCATCCCCGGCAAAACGGGCGCATTGTTTGAAGAACAGAGCGTTGCCGCTATCATTGAGGCGGTGGAGACGTTTGATCCGGACTCGGTAAACTGCGGTGACATCCGCCGCCACGCCGAACAGTTTGATACGGCCGTATTCCAAAACCGTATGCAAACATTTATTGCAGAGAAAATGCAGGAACATCAGGCAAATAATGGAACTAAGACGATATTGGCGCATTCTTAAACGACGCTGGCTGCTGGTTTTGCTGCCGCTGCTGATCGTCATTGTCTTTAGTGTCGTCACCTGGCAGCCGCCCCCGCCGGCCGGATTTAACGTGGGCGTCAATTTTCTGGTGGCGCAGGAACCGGCCCAAATTGCGCCCAATGTAGACGAGGAGCGGTATTATAACTGGCTCACGTCGGAATACATTGTCAACGGCCTGACGGATTGGGCTGTTTCGGGCAAATTCAAGACGGCCGTCAGTGAAAACCTGGCCGGACAAGGGCTGGATGTGCCGCCCTACACCTTCAACGTCGTCGCCGACAACGTGCGCAGTAAATTGCAGCTATCCATTTCTGCCGGAGATGCGGCTGCGCTGGCCCGGATTATGGATGCGGCCATCGTGGTAATGACGGAAGAAAACGCAGAGGCTCTACCGCAACTGGGGGGCGATACGGCCGTACTCGTCCTGTTGGATGAACCCATCGTCACGCCCCTGCCGCAAAACTTCCGCAGCCAGCTAGACATCCCGCTGCGCATCGTCCTGACCTTGTTCGTGGGTATCGGCCTAGCTCTGCTGGCAGAATACCTGGACCCTACCTTACGTGACCGGGAAGAAACGGAGCGGGTGGGGTTAACTGTGTTGGGGGAAATTCCCAGACAGTGACCAGTTTTCAGTGTACAGTGTTCAGTAGAGTTATTTCAGAATAAGAGGGAAAGACAGATTACCCCTTTCCCCATTTTTGAACCTTAATAAACATAGCGACTCCTTTTTGCAAAGTTGACTA
>JAJRTP010000578.1 GCA_024278255.1 Chloroflexota bacterium
AATCTTTATCTGAAAATGGCGAACCAGAAAAAGTAGTAGAAATGATACCGGACGACGGCCGTGCCTGGTACGTTGTGCATTGCTATTCCGGCTACGAAAACAAAGTTCGTCACAGTATAGAACAGCGCATCGAAACCATGAACATGCAAGACAAAATTTTCGATGTCGTTGTACCTACAGAAGAAGAAATCGAGATCAAAGATGGTAAAAGGCGTACCGTAGAACGTCGCGTTTTCCCTGGTTACATCCTCGTACAATTGCTCCTGAACGAAGATTCCTGGTACGTCGTGCGCAACACACCCGGCGTTACCGGTTTTGTAGGCATGGGCAACGAACCCACCCCCTCCGGCAAGATGAAGTAGACAAAATCATGAACCGGATGGAAGCAGAAGCCCCCAAAGTTAAATTCGATTTTCAGATTGGCGAAAAAGTACGCATTGGTACCGGTCCATTTGTTGACTTCATAGGTACTGTATCTGAGATTGACCAGGATCGGGCCAAAGTCCGGGTGATGGTCTCCTTCTTCGGGCGAGAAACCCCCGTCGAACTCGACTTTTTGAACGTAGAAAAAATATAAGTATTAAAGGACTGAAGGTTACAGCCCACCTGACAAATGCTTTCATGGCGTTTGTCAGGTGGCTGATAACCTTCAAACTTTGTAATCTGGAGGAGCCTGAAAAAGGCGTTTGTACTCCATGGAGGATATATGGCTAAGAAAGTAAAAGCAGTAGTAAAGATTCAAATCTCTGGCGGTAAGGCTAATCCGGCTCCGCCGGTGGGCACAGCTTTAGGGCCGCATGGTATTAACCTGATGCAGTTTTGCAAGGAATACAATGCCAAAACGTCCAATCAGGTCGGGCAGATCATCCCCGTAGAAGTAACTGTGTACCAGGACAACAGCTTCAGTTTCATTTTGAAAACCCCACCTGCCTCCGCTCTGCTCAAAAAAGCAGCCGGTGTTACGAGTGGTTCTGCCGAACCAAACCGGGATAAAGTAGGCACGGTCACCATCGATCAGCTTCGGGAAATCGCAGAAATAAAAATGAAAGACCTGAATGCTCGGGATATGGATGCAGCTATTAAAATTATTGCCGGTACAGCCCGCAGTATGGGTCTGAATGTAACCAACTAAAGAAAACGTGGGAGAGTTGGTTTAGCCAATTCGTTTTACCACAAGGAGAGAACATGCCAAAACGAGGTAAAAAATATAGAGAAGCGGCAGCTAAAATTGAGCATGACAAGTTATACACTCGTGAAGAAGGTGTCAAACTGCTCAAAGAAACTGCTTACACCAAATTCGATCCCACTGTTGAAGTTCATATGCGTCTGGGAGTAGACCCGCGCCATGCCGACCAACAGATTAGGGAAGTAGTCAATTTGCCCCATGGTCTGGGTAAAAAAGTGCGCGTCCTGGTATTCGCTGAAGGTGAAGATGCCACTCTGGCTAAAGAAGCCGGGGCCGACATCATTGCTGATGACGAAGTAATCAAGCAAATTCAGGACGGCTGGACAGAATTTGATGTGGCTATTGCGGTACCTTCCATGATGGGTAAAGTCGGCCGTTTAGGTCGTGTTTTGGGGCCGCGTGGTCTTATGCCCAATCCGCGCGCCGGTACGGTAGCACCCGGTTCCGATTTACCGCGCCTGATTGAAGAGTCAAAAGCCGGCCGTGTCGAGTTTCGTATCGACAAGACAGCCAACATTCATACCCCATTTGGTAAAGCCAGCTTTTCTCAGGAACAACTTGAGGAAAATCTGCAAACCATTATTGACGCCGTTAAACGCGCTCGTCCAGCATCAACCAAAGGCACTTACGTGCGCAAGATTGTATTAGCGAATGCCATGGGACCAGGGATTAAACTTGATCCCGCTGAAGCTTTGTCATAGAATTAGCGCCGCTCGTTACGCTGCGAGCAATTTACAATTGTATAAACGCTGCTTTACCAAAGACAGTTGGTTACAATAACGTATTAAATTTGCCAGCCGAGGTGAGGGACAAAGAAACAAACCAGACCTGACAGGTTTTTGTAAACCTGTCAGGTCTGAGAAATCCTCATGCCGGCCGGTATGAGGATTTTTTATATCTTATAAAGGAGGTAACAGAGATTGGCTATTTCAAGAGCAAAGAAAGAAGAACTCGTGGCACAGTACACCGAGTTGATTTCCAACAGCAATGCCATTTTCCTGACCGAATATACCGGCCTGGACGTAAAAGCTATCAACGCCCTGCGCGGCGATGTTTATGAAGCCAATGGCACATTCCATGTCACCAAGAATACACTGCTGCTACGGGCTTTGGAAGCATCCGATTACAGTATCCCTGATGGGTTTCTGGAAGGACAGTTGGCAACTGGTTTTGCGCTAGAAGAAGCGCCTACCCTGGCAAAAACGTTGGTTGGCTTTGCCAAGAAAAATGATAACCTGACCATCAAAGGCGGGTATATGGGCGATGTTTTTCTGACAACAGAGGAAATTGAAGCCCTGGCAAAACTGCCTTCGCTGGATCAACTGCGGAGTCAACTCCTGGGTCTGCTCAATGCCCCGGCACAGAATATTGCCGGTGTGGTGGCTAGTGGTGTCCGTCAGGTTGTTAATGTGATTGACGCTTACGCTAAAAAAGAAGAAGACGCTGTGGAAGCTGCCTAGTTGGTAATTTGGTAATTTAGTAATTTACATAATAGAAAATAATAATAATTTTGGAGGATCATTAACGTGGCCGATTTAGAAAAGATTGTAGAAGAACTGAGCAGCCTGACCTTGTTGGAAGCTGCTGAATTGACAGACATGTTGGAAGAAAAATGGGGCGTCAGTGCGGCTGCCCCGATGGCAATGGCTGCCATGCCAGGCATGATGGCCGGTGGCGAAGTCGTTGCTGAAGAAGAAAAGACCGAATTTGATGTTGTCATCAAAGAAATCGGGCCGAAGAAAATCAATGTCATTAAAGAAGTGCGCGCTCTCACTGGTTTGGGCCTGAAAGAAGCCAAAGCTGTTGTGGATGAGAAAGGCACCGTCATGGAAGGTGTTGGCAAAGAAGCGGCTGAAGAAGCCAAAGCCAAACTGGAAGATGCCGGCGCTGAAATTGAGTTGCAGTAATTTTCACGGCAACGTGTTATAAAAGGCTGGCCCTGTTTGGGGCTGGCCTTTTTGTCATTTAGGGCATTCTGATGATTCAGTTTCTTCTGGCTTCCCAATCTCCCCGGCGGCGCGAACTGTTTGGCTTGTTAGGGTATCCGTTTACCAGTATGGCGGCTGATGCGGATGAAGCGGCGGTAACAACGCCTGATCCGGCCGTGAATGTGGTGGATACGGCCGTACTCAAAGCCACCATCATCGCCGCCCACCTCCCCCGCCCCGATCACCGCCAAATCATCCTGGCAGCCGACACAACGGTAGCCCTGGACGATGCCATGCTCAACAAACCCGCAGACGCCACAGATGCCCGGCGGATGTTGATGGCTATGCGCAGTCGCTCCCACGAAGTGCTGACGGGATACATATTGTGGGATGTGCTTTCCGGGGAAAAACGAACCGGGGTAAGTACGGCCGTTGTCACCATGCGCCCCTACTCCGATCAGGAAATTAACCATTACATCGCCAGCGGCGACTCGATGGACAAGGCTGGCGCTTACGCCATCCAACACCCGGAATTTCAACCTGTGGCCCGGCTCGACGGTTGTTACCTCAATGTGATGGGTCTGCCTGTATGCGATCTCATTCTGGCCTTAAAACAGTTCGGTGTCCCCATACAGGCCGATTTAACGGCCGTTCATGAAGCCCACCAGAATTACCCCTGCCCCACATTCAACCAATTGGCCCGATTTTAGAAAACCGTCAATCTTCCAATTAACCCTCGAAATTTAAGCCGGGTCATGTTACAATGTTTGACATAAACCAATTTTATGCAGTTTAATGAACGAGGGTAAGCGAATGGATGAAAAACTTCAGCAGGCAGTGGACAGTTTACGAGCCGGTGATAAAGTCGAAGCACAAAAAACTTTGGTCGAACTCGTGCAGGAAAACCCGGATGAAGTTCAGGGATGGTATTTACTCAGCCTCATTGTAGATTCCAAAGAACAACAGGCCGCCTATGCCGCCAAAGCGCTGGCTCTGGACCCCAACCATGAAAAGGCCCAGGAACATCTGGCCCAACTGCAAACTGAACCCGCCTTGGCCGCCACGGCCGTAACCACAGAGGAGCCAGATCTCATTGCTCAGGAACAGGCCGATACCTTGCCCGACTGGATGGCCGGTGATGAAGAACTGGTGG
>JAJRTP010000579.1 GCA_024278255.1 Chloroflexota bacterium
GGCTGCCAAAAGCCTGAATCTTGCGCAGCGGTTCCTGCAAATCATGGGAAGCTACGTAAGCAAAATCCTGCAACTCGGCATTGCTGCGCTCCAATTCCTGATTGACTTGCTCCAGTTGCCAGGCATACTGGCGCAACTGCGCTTCCGCTTCCTGTAAATCCATCACCTGCCCCGCCAAAGCCGCAATCAAGTCATTAAGCTGTGCGGTCATTGTCGTAAAAGCGCGGGCCAACTGCCCAATCTCATCTTCCGCCTGCACCTCGACAGGACGATGTAAATCACCGGCAGCAATAGACGTGGCCGCCTCCGTCAGATTGACGATGGGTCGAGTGATGCGGTAGGTAACAAAAAGGGCAAAGACCACCGCTAAGAATAAAACCCAAACGGCAGCCCCGGCAATCAGCCAGATTTGCTGCCGCACGCCGGCCATTGCCTCCGTCACCGCCTGCTCCGACAGCAAGGCTGCTTCCAGTTCCGGCAACCAGCGATAAACGCCAACGACGGGTACGCCGTTGTAGTTTTCATAAATGCCCTGCCCGTTCTGCTGTGGGCCGGGCGTCAGGGCAGCGTCAATCCCGGCGGAACGAGCCGCCCGCGATATGGGGGCAAAGCGAGGATCGGTCAGAAAACGGTGGTTGGGGCTGACCAGATAGGTTTCTCCGGTTTCAGTTGTTTCATCAAACGCCAGAATGAGCTTGGCCAGTTCGTCCAATGCCAGCCGCGCCCCCAAAACAGCCAGTGTGCCGCCCTGCCCGTCTTTGACCGGCACAAAGGCCAGCATCTCGTTTTTAGCGTGAGTGCGATCATAAAAAGGACGGCTGATGACGGGTTCTTTTAGCCCCGCGTTGAAGTATGAATCGTTACCGTAAAAGTGCCCAAGCTGGCTTTTGTCTGTGCTGAGAACAATCCGGCCGGCCGTATCCAGGAGGAATATTTCGTCCATGCGGTTGTTTACGGCCGTTTCCCGCTGCAATATTTCCTCAAGATGCCGGTATTCGATTTCATTATCCGGCTTCGCCGACGTTATGACGGCCTGGATATTAGCCCTGGTATCGGGATGGCTGGCGATGGCTTGTAAATCAAGAATACGCTCATCCAGCCAGGTAGTGATGGCGTTACTCGTCAATTCGGCTTCTACAATCAACTGCTTGAAAACAAGGGCGCGGGAGGTGTGGACGCTGGAGAAAATACTGATGCCGGCCACAAGCAAAATGATAATGACGGAAAGGAGTATAAATGCTGCCAGGAGAGAGTTGCGAATACTGCCGCGATACGGCCGTAACCGTTCTAACCACTGCCTTGCCCTGCCTGGTTCTTTATCCGTCATACTCGGTTCAACTACCGGTTATACGCTTGCTCCACAAATTCGTTGATGTAGACAGTCTCCACGTCAAAAGGCTTCTCAATAAACCCCTGCTCCCATAACACGTCATACATTCTCTGCCAGTCCGCCGGGGTCATCCAGCCAATCTCCGTCTGCCCCGAATCAATCAGCGGCAGACTGGTTTCCAGCGCGGCAAGCTGCACCGCCTCATTCAAATCAGGATCATAGCGCAGTGTGTACTGCACAGCCTGTTCCGGGTTATCGGCCGCCTGCTGCCAGCCTTGTAACGTTGCCTGCACAAAAGCGGCCACTTCGTCAGGATGCTGCGCCAGAAAATCGTCCGTCGTATAAATCACGTCCCCGTAAAACGGCACGCCGTAATCACTGGGCCAAATGGCTACGGCATCCCAGCCTTCATGTCTGGCTCTGGCCAGTTCGGCCGTGGCATACGTAGGGCAGGCCGCCGCCGGAGGAAACGCTTTTTCGCTGCTGCCGGCCCAGCATTCCTGCACGTTGAACGAGTGAGAAGGAATTTCGTCAATCTGGCTGCGGTCAATGCCCAGGTTATCCATCATGGCCGTGTACAAAATAGTGCCCTGCCCCGGCGACACCACGACGGTATTGCCGGTAAAATCGTAAGGCGTTTGTATGTCACTGTCCGGGGAAACCATGTAGACAAAAGGATTGAGCTTGAAGATAACGGCGATGGCTTTGACCGGGAAGCCCTGGCTGCGGGCAATAATCAGCTCTTCCGGCGCGCCGATACCAATGTCATTTTCCCCGTCTATCACGCTCTGCCAGGTGGCTTCGCGGCTTTTGTCTACTTCTTCCAGGGTCACATCCAGGTTTTGGCCGGCGTAATACCCCTCTTCCATGGCGGTATAGATGCCGGCAAACTGTACCTGATGATCCCATTTAAGGCGCAGGGAAAGGGGGAAGGGGACGGAGGAAGCGCAGGCGGTTACGGCCGTTACCCCCACAAGCCACAACAAACTGTTGATAAACCGGTTCATACGTTGTCTTCCCACAGCCAACCTCGCATTTAGTATACAATCGCCCCGCCCCATTTGTCACCCCGTTTTTCGATATTGCCGTGTCACCTTTGCCCGCCCCTCGCATCTAAACAAACAGCACAGGCCATCCGGGCCTGATTTTTATGTAGGAGAGCAAACATGTCTTTATTAAGCGAACAAGATCGAGAAACTTTAACCCAGGAATTTGCGGCTTTAGAAACGCCGGTCAAACTCATTGTCTTTACTCAGGAATTTGAATGCCAATACTGCCGGGAAACCCGCCAGATTGCCGAAGAAGTGGCCGGATTGTCAGACAAAATTTCTTTAGAAGTCTACGACTTTGTCGAAGACCAGGAAATTGCCGAGCAATACAACATAGATAAAATCCCGGCCACCATCATTGTCCGTGGCGGCGATACGCCCCAGGATTATGGCATCCGCTACTATGGCATCCCCTCCGGTTACGAATTCAGTTCCATCATCCACGACATCCTCATGGTCAGCCAGGGCGATTCCGAACTACTGCCGGAAACCAGAGAGTGGCTGGAAAATCTGACAGAACCAGTCCACATGCAGGTATTTGTGACGCCAACCTGCCCTTACTGCCCGCAGGCGGTTTTACTGGCGCACAAAATGGCCCTGGAAAGCGATCTGGTCACGGCCGATATGGTGGAAGCAACCGAATTCCCCCACCTGTCCATGAAATACAGCGTGATGGGCGTACC
>JAJRTP010000580.1 GCA_024278255.1 Chloroflexota bacterium
AGATTAACACGGGGAGAGCAGCTTTCTGATGAAGAACAAGTTCAGTTGGAGAGTTGGTATGAGTATCAGGACAATCTTGAGAGCAATATTCTAGATACTACTACCGGGAAAAAGACTGTAGCTAAACTCCAGTCTCAAGTCGAGGCGGCTCTGGCTCAAGTAATAGCCATAACCAACCGTATTCAGGAAGTCGCCTCTGAGAATGAGCTGTTGCGCCAGGAAATAAGCAGCTTACGTCACCAACTTGCTGATTCATCCACGCTACAGCAGGCCGCATGACAATTACCCCGGATATTCGGCAACAAGTTCGACAACGGGCCAATTTTGCCTGTGAGTTCTGTAGCGTCACCGAGGCAGATACAGCCGGCGGCCTGACCATAGACCACTATCAGCCTCAAACCAAGGGAGGAAACGACGAACCTGATAATTTAATTTATAGCTGCCCTCGTTGCAACCAGTACAAATCCGACTATTGGCCGTCAACAGAGAATGATATTTTCCTGTGGAATCCGCGACAGGAAGAAGCAAAACAGCATTTTCTGGAGCTTGAAAATGGCATGTTGCACCCGTTAACAGCAACAGGCACATTCACGATAAAACGGTTGCGGTTGAATCGAAAACCGCTGATTAACTATCGTTTACATAAAAAATGGAGAGAAGAAGAATTACGTTTATTAACCCGTTACGGAGAGTTGGTTGAATTACTGACGCAGTTAAACAGACAAATCTCAAGTTTAATGGACGAACAACAAGACCTGCTTCGAGAGCAGCGAGAATTATTGCAACTGATATTAAGGCAAAGAAGATGACAGGGCAGATGGGGAACGATTAATCGCCAGTCTCCAGTTTCCGCCCCGGCTCACCCTCCGTAAATCCGGAAAGCAATTTGGGGGGTGATGTTTATTTCCACAAAAGCGGCTACCAGCAACATGGGAATGACCAGAAACACGAAGATTTTTACGAAATTAGCCAGCATCAACAAAAATCCCTGACCCACATCCAGTCCCTCCGGGGGCGACATGAGCGCCGCCCCGATGCGCAAGGCAAAGGCCGCGCCAATGACCGCCGCCGGCAACTCGAACAGGCCGTGCGGAACGATGAAGGCGGCCAGAAACACCCACGGACTGTAACCCGGCAGCATCACCGCGCCGGTAAAGAAGCCCACCGCCACCATTGGAATCATCAACAAAATCAGGGGCATCACCCCAAACGAAAAAACCGCCAGCACCGCCGAAACGAAAATCACCCGCACGTTATGCGAAAAAACACCCATCACCGAGAAGGTGGGCAAAAAGCCGATGCGCGTCCCCTCCAACCGTTCAAAGGACTCCGCCGAAAGATTGCTTAAATCAAGGCTGCCCGGCGGCAGGGGGTAACGGGGGGCAATCAGCACCCCAAGCCCCACCGACAGGAGCAACAACCCGGCCACAATCCGGATTGGCACTTTGTTGGCCCGAAGCAACCAGGGAATATCGCGCCGCCACATCTGCCACACGTTAAATTTGGGCGACGGCGCGTTTCTGTTCAACGCTTGCGCGGCGGGTCGCAAAAAATAGCCCTTGAAATCTCGCCAGATGGTACGCAAGTTGAGCGTGTCCATCTCGCGGGCCAAAATCTCTTCCCGGTTAAAAATCCGCACTCCCATCCGAATCAAAATCGCATCGACAATGAGCAAGGCCACGATGATGGCCCAGATGACATCGTATTCCCCCCAAAACAGCAAAATACTTTCGCCCTGCAACAGAAAGGCCATCGGAATAATGATGAAGCTGGCCAGCAAATTGGCGGCCCGCACGCTGGTAGTTTGGCTGGAAATCACCACCGCGCCGGACACCATCACCAGACCCTCGGCGGTAGTCAGCAAAAATATCTGGGCCAGCAGCCGAATGTCGGGCATCCAGTCGATGGAGAAATACAGCCCAACCAGATAAATTGAAATGCCCAGATAGCTGGCCCCCAACGGCACAACCAGGGCGGCCAGTATTTTGCCCAAATACAATTCCAGGTCCGTAACCGGCATGGAAAGGAGGGGTTCGATGCTGTTGCGCTCCTTTTCGCCGACAAACGTTTCCAGGGCAATCACCAGCGAAAAGGAGATGGGGAAGAAGCCGACAATCATCAGCATAAAGGGAATCAGCCGCTCGCCGACGATGGTGGCGTTGTATTGCTCCACCCAATTAACGGCCAGACGGGCAGTGACGTTCATCAAAGCGGGGAAAACCAGCGTCAAAATGACGATGGGCATCATAATACGCCAGTCTCGCAGGCTGTCTTTAATTTCCCGGCGGGTGATGACCAGCGCCGTGGCAATTGAACGACGGGGTGGGCGCGATACGCCTGGGGCGGCTACAGCCATCATTCCACCTCCTGTAGCGGGGTATCTTCCACAATTCGCAGATAGACCTCCTCCAGACTGCGGGGCACTTCGCTCAGGGTGATGACGGGCAGTTGCCGCCGGGCCAAAAAGTGCAGCAGGGCCGGATTAACCACTTCCGGCTGGTCGGTGGTGTAGCGAAACCATGTTTCGCCGGAGGAGACCACTTCCACAAGCTCCCCAATGCCTTCAATCTGGCCGTTGAGCGATTGCCGCAAGCGCACCTCCATCAGCGGGTGGCCCAGCAATTGCTGTTTAAGGGCCGCCGGAGCGCCTTCGGCCACAATTTGGCCCCGCCGGATAATGGCAATGCGGTCGGCCAGCGTTTCGGCCTC
>JAJRTP010000581.1 GCA_024278255.1 Chloroflexota bacterium
GCATCTGGCAGCGGAAAACGGGACGGCCGTTAAGCCAGGTCTACTTCTACTCCGATGGCCTCATCATTCTCACAGGCGCGCTGGTCTTTGGCTGGGAAATTGCCCTGTACGGTTTCATCATGCTCTTCATCGCCGGGCTGGCCGCCGATTACACCCTGGAAGGCCCCAGCCGCACCCGCACGGCCACCATCATCACCAACCAGCCGGAAGCCGTGATGCAAATCATCATGGAAAATCTGGGGCGTGGCGTCAGCTATTGGCCCATCACCGGCGGCTATACCGGGGAGCAGCATTATCTGCTCTACTGCACCGTCACCCGGCCCCAGGTTCAGGAACTTAAGCGTATCATTGCCCAGGCCGACCCCACGGCTTTCGTCACCATTGGCGTCGGCCACCAGGCATTAGGCGATGGCTTCTCACCCATCGCTAAAGAAACCACGTAAACCTTTTACCCCGAATTACCCAAATTTTTCGTATAGATTTGGGTAATTCGGGGTAAAAACTTGCGTATAACCCCTCTGTCAACCCTTTTTAGCCACATAGTCCTATGTCTCATTTCCTATTCACAGCCCCCCTGCTCTCCCCGTATAGTGCGGGCATGTCTGCACAAAACAAGGGTTCAAGCTCTGAATGAGCAGCTCTGAATAAGCATAGAATACCTTTTTTCTGAGAATGCAGTGACGTCCCCAACATTCTCAATCAGCAACCATTCGCCCGCAACACAGCACAAGACAACAGATTGGGAAAGGAGCCAATTCGTTCCTTTCCTCTTTGGTTGTCAGCCCTCCAGCCCGTGGCGCAGTACCCATTAAACTGTCTATACAAAACTGTAATGGTAATGCTCCAGCCGTATCGGAACTATACGGAGGTCAACATGCAAGTGTATAAACCATTGTGGGAATATATCACAATGCCCCAATTTCAAACGCCGCCCGCTCCAGCCAGGGAGGTTGTGCGCAAGGAGGTTTCGTCCTTTTGGAAACGACTGCACCCCACACGCTTAATTAGGCGAGACGGCCGTAACCAACTCTGCGCCATTCCCCCTTACCTGCTCAACCGGGCCGCTCCACCGCCCAATCTGGAACAAACCGTCGCCGCTCTGGATCAAGCCCTCGAAGGCTGGCGCTACAACAAAGAGACAACCAGCGTCGTCAAAGTCGTCGTTGGGCCACCCGGCAGCAGCATGGATCAAATCGTCACTTGCCTGGCCCAGGGAAACAATTGGCAGACCATTGGCCCGCCCACCACCCAGGAAATTCTGTCCGGGGGCGACCGCTGGCTGGAAAACGTCACGCGAGACGACATCACTCCCCTCGTGCTGCCCCAGCTAGGCAAATGCTTCCTGCGTCACCAGGACGGGCTTATTCTAATCAGCCGCTTACTGGACTGGCTGCAAACGACCAAACGACGCTGCCTGCTGGCCTGCGACAGTTGGGCCTGGGCGTACCTGTCCAACGCCCTGCAAATTGACGTGATGCTGCCTACCCCCCTCACTCTGGCGCCCATGGATGGCGCCCGCCTGCAATTTTGGCTGCCCACCCTGGCCAGCACTTACCGGGGCAAATTTGTCTTCCGCGATGTCAATGACGGCCGTCAACTTTTCACCACCCTGGACAACTACGCCGAACGCATCGAGCAAAACGCCCAGGCCGGGCAGATGGAACGGTACGGCGATTGGATCGGCGTCAATTATTACTTCAGGCAGTTAGCCGCCCACAGCCGGGGAATGCCCCAGGTTGTCTGGCATCTATGGCGGCGCTCCCTGCAAATCAGCCACGACGTCAAAGAGCAGGTCGCCCATCTCAAAAATCGAGGCAGCAAAGATGAGTTCACAGTCTGGGTACAGCCGTGGAACCGGCTGGATTTGCCCGTTGTGCCCGGCGCTACCGGCACGGACGAAACCATGGTCATGCACACCATCCTGCTGCACAGTGGCATGACCGCACCGCTTCTGGGCTTTTTACTGCCCCTATCCCACAATCAGGTGCGCCGTGTCCTGCATCATCTGCTGGCCCTGGGATTGGTAGATAATGAAGCAGACGGAACCTGGTATGTTCCCTTGCTGGCTTATCCGGCCGTGCGCCAGTTTATGGAGCACGAGGGGTATTTAGTAGATGCATTTTAATACACTGCACCTGCGAAAAAGATCAAAACTAGCTCAACAGTGTATTTAAGGAGATTATTATGCCTACGGGAATGATCAAAGAAATTACCGGCTTGAGTATTATAGAAATCATCCTTATTATCGCTATTGCCTGGTTTTTACTGCGGTTTGTCCAATGGTTTCTGCCCTGGCTGGCGACCCAGGCGCCCGGCCGCCTGCGCCTCCATTTACTGACGCTGATGCCTATATTTCAACTAATCATCGTTCTGTTAGCCATTGTCAACATCATCCCCTTGATCATCAACCCGACGCCGGAAAATTTTCTGGCTATCTCCGGGGCCGTCGCTATTGCCGTCGGTTTTGCCTTCCAGGATTACATCAGCAGTCTGGTAGCCGGGATTGTGACGATTTACGAACGGCCGTACCGCGTGGGCGACTGGATTAAAATCGGGGAGGCGTATGGGGAGGTGACGGCCGTACACTTCCGCGCCGTCGAACTGGTCACGCCGGATGACACCGTCGTCCTCATCCCCCACAAAAACCTGTGGGACACCACCATCTACAACGACAACAACGGCCAGCGAGAGCATATGTGCGTAGCCGACTTTTACCTGCACCCGGAACACGACGCCGAAGAAGTGCGGCAAAAACTGCGCAAAGTGGCCCTGACCAGCCCCTACTTGCAGCTAAAGCGCCCCATTGTAGTCATCGTCCACGAACAGCCGTGGGGCACGCATTACCGGCTCAAAGCGTATCCGATTGACGGCCGTGATCAATTCGAATTCACCTCAGATTTAACGGTACGGGGCAAAGCGGCGCTGGCCCAACTGGATGTAAAACCGGCCGTAGCTCCCCAAGCGGTA
>JAJRTP010000582.1 GCA_024278255.1 Chloroflexota bacterium
CATCTGCTTCCGGCGCTTTTTCCGGGCGAAAGAAGAGGGTGACGGCCGTAACCATAGGCGCAATAAGCAGTCCGGTGACTAACAGTAAAAGGAAACGGCCGTTGGCCAGCCAGGTATCGTATAAGGCGGACAAGCCGACAAATCCGGCGGTGAGGGGTAACCCGGCCAACGCCGCCAGCGCCAGAGCCGGAGCGACGGCGCGCCACCAGCGGCGGCAGTGGATGGGCTGTCCGGCAGCCAACGTCAGGATACCGGCGGCGAGGATGACTGCCTGGGTCAAGGCCAGAACGGCCGTCGGCCCGGCCCATAATCCGGCCAGGATGATTAACTGTGCCTGAGCAAAGAGGATGGCGGTAATGGCCGAACCGGGCAGATGCAGCCGCGTCCAGGTCAGGCGCACACCGCGCAGGTAACCGAGCAGGGCCAGCGCCGTGAGTAATAGCTGCCACGTCAGACTCAGTTGGGCCGAAGCGGCTACCCGGGACAAAAGCAGACCACCTACGGCCGTGGGCGCCAGGAATACGATGATGTTCAGGGGTAAGGGAACCTGGGCCAGACGCAAGCGCCAGTTGAAGAAGGGCCAGATGCCCATCAGGATGACAGCCGCGAGCAGGACGGCGGTGACTGACGCGACCGGCCAGCCGGCCATTTCCCATCCCGCCGGAACGGGCGCAGACGCCGCCACGTAAAAGAGGAGGAGGACGGCCGTCATCAGCATGGTGATGTAGGCCAGATAGCGGCGCACATCGGGAATAACATTGTGCCAGACGGCCGCCAGCCAGGGGATGACCAGTAAAGCCAGGCCCAGCATCAAACTGTACACGGAGGCAGCCCAGAGCGCAGGCAAGGTGAAGGCCAGGAGCAGGAAGGTAAACAGTATGAGCGGCGGTCCGGTTGCGACTTTACGGAGCTGCCCCAGTGTCAGGGCAAAGAGGAGCAGGAGCAGCCAGGCGGTTACCAGCCAGGCAGGTTCATCTATGCGCCAGGCCCAGGCAGGCAAAAGAAAGCTGTCTGCGCCGTTGACGAGGGTGAGTTGCAGGGGGAGTTGGGTACGGGCAATCAACCACAACAACAGGGACAGGCCACTCAGGAGAACGGCCGTTGCCGGGACGAGGCGGGGGCGATAACGGGTCAGAACGGCTGCCGTTACAGCGCCGGCCAACAACAGGAAAAAGACAATCACTGCGCTCATAACAAGACGGAAGATTGTAGCCTTTCCCCGGTTTGCTGGCAAAGTAGTTCATACAGGACTAAAATTGTAAAGGTGGCAAGGGGCAGGCGGCAGGTGACAAGGCAGCAAAGCAATCTTGCGACCTGCAACACAGGACAAAAATTATGAAAAAAGAAATTGTGCTTTTTCTGACAGGAATGATAATTTGGCTGGCGGCTTGCGGGCAGGCGGAACCGGCCGCCCCGACGTTGATGCCGGTGGCGCAGTTACCAACAGCCACAGCTACCTCTCTGCCGCCGACATTGGACATTGAGGCGACGCGCAGCAGTACGGCCGTGACGCCTACACCGGAAGAAACGACCAGCAGTCCGGGCAGCAGCATCACCCCGACGCCGGTGACGCCGACCATCAATATCACTACGCCCAAAGTGAATGAGTTGATTTTTGTGGGGAATGAGTTGACGGTGGCCGGGCTGACGGAACGGGAGCCGGAGCAAACGGTATTGGTGTCGCTGGTGACGGCGAACGGCCGTTTGCTGGCCCAGCAGCCGGGGGAGACGGCCGATTTTGGCTGGCAGACCCGCTTTGTGGTGCCGCAAAACGTGACAGGTGCGGCCAAAGTTCAGGCGATGCTGCTGGATGCGGCGGGTAATATCCTGGCGACACATGAAGTGCCTGTTTTATTGCAATTGGGCAATACGGAAGGGATGAATCGCTATCTGGATTTGTACCGGCCGGAGATTAACGATACGGTCGTGAGCGGTTTTAACATTGTTTTTGACGGCGAAGCGCTGCGGCCGGCCGGTAATCTGGTCACTATTTCTATTTGGGTAGACGACTGCCAAAACCGGGTGGCCCAGGAAGGATTCCGCCTGGGCAGCAGCAGTAAGCCGTTCAAATGGCAGGGGTTTGTGGTGGTACCCAAGGATTTGAGCGGCCCGGCCTGCGCGGTGGCCAGCTTTGGCGAACCGGGGACAGAGAACTGGCGTGAGGCGCAAATCCCGATTGGTATTTTGCCGCCGGACAGTCTGGAAGCGCGGGGCGTCACGATTGCTTACCCGCCACCAGACAGTAAAATTACGGCCGGTGAGGAGATTTTGCTGTACGGCGTGGCCCAGAATGTGGCGACGGGGCCGGTGAGTGTGAGTATGCTGATGGAAAACGGCCGTATCGTGGGTGGCGGCGAAACAGAAACGGATTATTGGGGCTACTGGGAACTTCCCTTGATCTTGCCTTTTGATATTGAAGGGCTGGCGGAAATTACGGTGGCGGCAGGTGAAGGAGACACGACCGGGGAGACGACGATACAAGTGCGGGTGCTGCCAGCGCCGACGCCAACGCCTTAACAAGGTGAGGGGATGAGGGGGTGGAGAGAAGTCTCGCGTCTCACGCATCACGCATCACGTTTTTACGGAGCGATCTTATGAATAAAGGTGTTTTGTACGCCCTGGGGGCGTATTTTTTGTGGGGCTTGTTCCCGCTGTATTGGAAGAATTTGCAGGGTGTGCCGCCGGTAGAGATTTTGAGCCACCGCATTGTTTGGTCGCTGCTGTTTTTGCTGGGGTTTTTGGCGGTGAAGCGGCATTGGGGCTGGCTGCGCCCGGCGCTGGGCAATCGGAAGATCGTGTTGACGTCGCTGTTGACGGCCGTCTTGTTAGGCTCAAACTGGCTGGTTTACATCTGGGGCGTGAATACGGGGCACATTGTGGAAACCAGCCTGGGCTATTTTATCAATCCGTTGGTGAGTGTGATGCTGGGAGTAGTTTTCCTGCATGAGGCGCTGCGGCGGGGGCAGTGGCTGGCGATTGGATTGGCAACGCTGGGGGTGTTGTATTTGACGGTCAGTGTGGGGGCGCTGCCCTGGATTTCGCTGTTTCTGGCGTTTTCGTTTGGCTTTTACGGGCTGATTCGGAAAACGGCCGTGGTCAATTCGCAGGAAGGGCTGACGCTGGAAATGGGCTGGCTGGTCATTCCGGCGGCAGGCTATTTGCTGTATTTACAAGGGCAGGGCGCAGCCGCTTTTGCCCATGATGGTCTGCCGACGACGTTTTTGTTGGCCTTTGCCGGGGTGGCTACGGCCGTGCCCCTGCTGCTCTTTGCCGCCGGGGCGCGTCTCATTCCTCTGGCTACCATTGGCTTTTTGCAATATGTGGCCCCGACCCTGCAATTTCTGATTGGCGTGTTCGTGTATGGGGAAGTGTTTACGCCGGAACGGATGGTCGGTTTTAGCATTATCTGGCTGGCGTTAATTCTCTATTCGGCGGAAGGGATTGTGTTTAGTCGTCGCCAATCCCGGTTGGCAAACAGTGTGGGGGCATGTAGATAGCGAACCACGGATGGCTTTACTGAAAAAAGGTTGATTTCACCGCAGAGGCGCAGAGAACGCAGAGATTTTTCTCTGGGAGACTCTAAATTCTTTGCGCCCTCCGCGCCTCAGCG
>JAJRTP010000583.1 GCA_024278255.1 Chloroflexota bacterium
ATGATTTCCGGGTCTACTTCGTCGGCTACCGGAGCCAAATGGACGATTTTAGCTCCCTTCCAGGCTTCGGGCACGTCTTGGCTGGTGATGCGATTGGCGATGCTGTAAATGGTTTGTTCACGGCCGTCCGGCGTATAAATGTTCTCGAATGTAGTGGTTGCTTCAGCCGGAACAGCCACTACTTCCAAATCAACCAATTCCGTCAAACCGGGATAATCCGGCTGACAACTGGTGAGAACTGCCGTTTTCAGCCCCAACGCCCGGCCAATCCGGCCGGAGTAAGCTACCGTACCGCCCACTACGTCACCCTCCGGCGTTAAATCGCGGGTAATGTGTCCAATGAGAAGATAATCAATTTGCCCCATAGGTGTAAATTCTAACATAAATCGGTGAACGGTAAACGATAATCAGTTTTCAGTCATCAGTTTTCAGTGTTCAGTGGGCATAGCTTGGGGTAAACTAAAACTGAATACTGAAATCTGCACACGGAACACTATCCATGAAAATACTCATCACTGGCGGCAGCAGCTATCTGGGACGGCATTTGGTCCCGTTGGCGCTGCCGGAACATGAAATTGTATACACCTGGTTTCAACATGATCCGCTGGGTCTGGCTCAGGGCCGGCAGTTGGATGTGCGGGATGATACGGCCGTAACCCAACTCGTCCGCACCTGCCAACCCCAGGCCATCATCCATCTGGCCGGTTCCAATCGAGGCAGGGATATGGAAAACGTCATCCGCCGGGGAACGCAGAATATTACGGCCGCCGCCCGCGCTGTACATGCCCGCCTCATCCACCTTTCCACCGACAGTATTTTTCGCGGCGATGCGGCGCCTTATGACGAAACGGCCGTACCCACCCCGGTCAATGCCTACGGCCGGGCTAAAGCAGACGCCGAAGCCATCGGGCAAACCTGGCCCAATCACGTCATCGTGCGCACTTCCCTCATTTACAGCCTGGCGGAAATGGATCACGGCACGGACTGGATGGCTGCCGCTCTGCAAGCCGGTCAGCCCGTCACCCTGTTTGATAACCAGATACGTAACCCTGTATGGGTGCGATCCCTGGCACAAGCCTGCCTGGAACTGGCTGCTGGCGACTTGACCGGCATCCTCAATGTCGCTGGAAACCAGGTTCTCAGCCGCGCCGATTTTGCTCTGAAAATGTTGGATTGGTGGGGTATTGACCAGCGGGAGAGTTTGCGTATTGGCCCCTCTACCGGCAGCCAATGGCCGCTGAACTGCGAACTGGATTTATCGCTGGCTACGGCCGTGCTGCAAACCCCTTTGCCCGGTGTGGATGAAGTTTTCCGTCTGGAGAATCACTGAATACTGCTTACTAAACACTGAAAACTGTCACGCACACGTGAACAATGTAAACCAGTTTACATTATGAGCGTAATATAACTTACGGCCGTTTTTTCTGGCGATTGGAAATTGCATCTTGACTTTTGCTTGGAAAATATGCTAGACTGCCCCCTTAGAGAAGGAAGAGGACTTTATCGGGTGAGAGTTCGCACATCGCAGCAAAAATAATATTTGGAGAAAAGGGTATAAATGAGCAATTTAGCCAATCCATTTGATGAAATGGAAGTCGTTAGCACATTGCTTAACGAAGGAATAGATCAAGGGTATCTTACATACGATCAGATACTGGAAACAGTGCCAGACATAGAAGCCAACTTACCACTTTTGGAAATGCTGTTAGAGGAAGCTCAGACAGCTGGCGTTCCCATCTACGAAAGCGAAGATGAGATCGGCGTTCCCATGAGTGGGAAAAATGGCATCGCCAAAAACGGGAATGGGGAAACCACCGACGCAGAAGAGACCTCCCACGCCGCGCCTCTGTTTGATTTGAGCAACGTACCGATTGATGACTCAGTCGGCCTTTATTTCCGGGAAATGGGCCAGCAGGGCCTGTTGACCGCGGATGAGGAAGTGCAGTTGGCGAAGGAAATTGAGGCTGGGCGCAGTGCTGAAATACAGGTGGAAACGGAAGAACTTAGTCTTGACGAAATGGACCAACTGGCTATTTTATGCGAGATTGGTGACGCCGCCCGCGCCCATTTGATTCGGGCCAACACGCGCCTGGTGGTGAGCATTGCCAAGAAGTATCGCGGCCGCGGCCTGCAATTTCTGGACTTGATTCAGGAAGGCAACGTGGGCTTGATGAAGGCGGTGGAAAAGTATGATTACCGTCGGGGCAACCGGTTCAGCACCTACGCTACCTGGTGGATTCGTCAGGCAGTCACGCGGGCTTTGGCCAATCACGGCCGTACCATCCGCATCCCGGCCCATCTTGGCGGCCGTATCAGCAAGTTGTATCAGGTGGCCCAGGAGTTGGAACAGGAATACGGCCGTCAGCCCACCGCTGAAGAAATTGCCGAACACATGGACTTACCGGCCGACCGGGTGCGCTGGATGCTGCGTACCAGCCGCCAGCCCGTCCACCTGGAACGCCCTGTAGGCGACGAATCTGACGCCGAACTGGGCGACTTCATCGAAGACGTAGACGCGCCGCCTCCGGCCGAAACGGTAGCGCAAAAGATGCTCACCGAAGAGCTTGGCGAAATTTTAGACCAGCTCACGCCGCGCGAAGCCCGCATCCTGCGCCTGCGTTACGGCCTGCAAGACGGCGAATCCCGCACGCTGAAAGAAGTGGGCGAGATGTTCGGCCTCTCCCGCGAGCGCATCCGCCAGTTGGAAAAAGAAGCGCTGCGTAAACTGCGCCATCCCAACTTTGCCGGGCACTTGCGACAGTATTTGAATTAGGAAATTAGAGATTGGGAGATTAAGGTAGTAACCTAGTTGACTGACAAAACTTATAAAACCGCGGAGAACGCAGAGAGCGCGGAGGCTTTACAGGAGAAAAATCTCTGCGTCCTCCGCGCTCTCTGCGGTAAAATCTGAGATTTGTCAGTCAATCAGGGTAGTAACCCAATATCTCAATATCGCCAACAGAAAAAGCCCGGACTCTGCCAGTCCGGGCTTTTTCATTTCTTTCAGCTTTCAGACGGCCGCTTTACGGTTTTTGGATGAGCGGCAGGAAAAGCCGGTAGATAAACTCTTGCCAGAAACCGGAACGCACTTCGTAGTTGGCGCCGGAACTGACGGCCGTCGTGGGCTGGCCGATGGTGCTGGTCAGCTTGTAGCTGGCAGAGCTAATCGTTCCGCCGCCGGTTGCGGCCACGTTCCAGTTCAGGGCGTAGTTGGCAGAAGAAAGCTGTGTCTGGTAAATGCTGAACGGGGCTTCCGGCGCGGCCGTTTGCGCGGCTGCCCGCTGCCCCTGCCACAAGAGCGAAAGGGTTACGACCGCCAACAAAACCAGCGCGCCCAGCCCCGCAATTGTCTTTCGCCGGTTCATTGGCCGCTCTCCTCCTCCGCCAGGCCAAACGCCTCGTCGGCCAAAGGCATCCGCAGCGTTTCGTACCCGGCGCGGTGGGCCGCAATGCGGTAATCAAAGGCAATACCGGAACTGCCGCCGCCCGATTCCCGCACTTCAAAGCCAACGGCCGTCTTGTTCGTCACGTACAGGCCGTTACTTTCCCCCAGCGGCGTCAGGAAAACGTGATACTCGCCTTCCAGATCAACCGAACTGGCAAAAACCGGGTCAATTGTCACCTGCGCCGCGCCGTTTTGTAGTCGGTCGCTGCCAAAATCTTCCAGCCACACCTCCGGGCTTTCAATGGTATAAACCAGCCGCTGCCCTCCTTGCGCCTGCAAAACCGCGCTTTTTGTACCTGCGGCAACGTAATTGCCGGATTCGTCAACGGAGAACACCTCAGTGCCGGCCGTGTTGCGAATGGTGAATATGCCTAACGAACCGCTATCATTATCCAGATATACATCCACCCCGTCATTACTGTAAAGAGCCAAATCGTCATCGTCAGTCGGAGCGCCGTAAATTGTACCTGTAACGCCGCTCCCGTCTGCGCTTGTTTTGCTGCCGGTAAGTAGAATGCCTTTTTGACCCACGACGCGCAAGGCAGGCAGAGGATTTGACGTTTCGTGGTTTTCCACATTCAGCATCGCGTTCAGGGGCAGACCCGAATCCGCACTGACAGTTTGCGACACTACCGCGCCGGGCATCAAGGTCATGGCGTATGGCGCGCCATACAATTTTTGCCGCGGCGTCAGCGTTTCCGTGATGGTCCCGTTACCCACCTGCACTTCCAGCCACAACGGCTGCGCCAAATCTTCCGGCGCCAGCCCGGCCGCAATCGTCTCAGGACCAATAACAGAGCTGAACAAGCCGTTTTCTACCGTTACATTCGACTCGGTTTCAGAATAAATCAGGTCGCCAGCGCTGTTGTCATTATACAAAGAATATACAAAGGTGTACTGTCCGTTCAACGGGCTGCCGCTGGCATCCGTCAGCCGCCCCTGGTAGCTGAACTGGGGCGTCAACACGCCGCAGCCGGCAAAAAACAATGATATTAGTATCAAGCCAAAAAGGCTCATTTGCTTCATAACTTTTTGGTTCATGGAAACTGTCCTCCACACAAAATCCAACGAGTGTTTACTTATCATACTGCCGATAAAATGGGGTTTTCTTGTTGTTACGTTTCCGCTGCAAAACCTCCTCGCACCGGAGAAACGTTTCCGGTTTCTCCGCGCTGCCAACATACCTGCCGCCTTCGCCGTGTTATATACCGGCAAAGCGCAGCCAAAAAACAAACAGTAACGTATATTCGATTTGAGCAGCAATTGTTGAAAGGGGTGACTCCTGCATAAATAATAGCAAAAACGGCGTCTTGCGTCGTTAAAATTATATAAATTCCCCAACGGGAAGGAAGTAACCTTTTTTGCAATCCATGTGCAATCTGACTTACAATCAACAAAACAAAGTATATTTTTCAGTTTCGCCAGCATCTTAGCGGGAAAACGTGATTTTATCGTGATGGCGCGTATAATCGGACGCGATGGCAATTCTGACAGCAAACAACATCGGCCAATCCTTTGGCGCGTTTGACCTGTTCAAAGGGGTCAACGGCAGCATTCCCCATGACGGCAAAGTAGGACTGGTGGGGCCGAACGGTGTGGGCAAAACCACCCTGCTCACTATCCTGGCGGGCATCACCCAACCGGCGGCGGGCAGCGTTCATGTGGCGCGGGGCACGCGCATCGGCTATCTCTCGCAGGAAGCAGCCCAAGCGTTTGCCGGCCGTACTCACATCATCTACGAGGAACTCCTGACCGTTTTTGCCGGGCTGCGCGAAATTGAAGAAAGGTTGCAACAGATGGAAGCGCAGATGGCTGACGGACATCTGGCCGACGAACTCTTTGAGGAATACAGCCAGCTACAGAGCCGCTTTGAACAGGCCGGCGGGTACGATTACGAACTGCGCATCAAACAAGTGCTGACCGGCCTGGGATTCAGCCGGGAGCAGTGGCAGTTGCCCCTGCCCCACCTGAGCGGCGGGCAAAAAACGCGGCTGCTGCTGGGCCGCCTGCTCCTGGAAAAGCCGGATTTACTCTTGCTGGACGAGCCGACCAACCACCTGGATATGGCGGCGGTGGAATGGCTGGAAGGGATGCTCAAGTTGTGGGACGGAGCCATCCTGGTCGTGAGCCATGATCGCTATTTTCTGGACAGGGTGGTGAACCGCATCTGGGAATTGAGCCAGACCGGCGTGGAGCGATACCGGGGCAACTACTCCGCTTACGTCCACCAGCGGCAGGAACGATGGCAAATGCAGATGCAGGCGTATGCCGATTTCCGCCAGCGGATTGACAAGGAGATGGATTATATCCGGCGGCACATTGCCGGGCAGCGGACGCAGATGGCCCAGGGGAAGTTGAGCCGTCTGGCGCGGGAGGTGGCAGCGGTGCGGGCCGGCGGGCTGGGGGCATTGGCCCAGATTAACAGCAAGGGTTGGCTGCAACTGACAACAGAACTGGACATTGGCCGGGTGGCCACGCGGGTGGGTGAGTTGCAGCAGCAGATTAACGAATTGTCACCGCCGCGACGGCCGTCCGACCTGAAAATCCATCTGAAAAGCAGCCATCGCAGCGGGGAACTGGCGCTGCGCAGCAAAGATTTGACAATCGGCTACCCTGGCACGTCACTCTTCCGGGCTGACGATATTGAACTGCGGCGGCTGGAACGGGCGGCGCTGATTGGCCCTAACGGTACGGGTAAAAGCACCTTCCTCAAAACCATTTTGGGCGAACTGAAACCGCTGGACGGGGAAATCAAGCTGGGCGCCAGCCTGGAAATTGGCTATTTTGCCCAGGCGCACGAGGGGTTAAATTCGGAAAACCGGGTATTGGATGAACTGCTGGCCCAGCGCAATTTGCCCTTGAGCGAAGCCCGCAGCTATCTGGCCCGCTTTTCCTTCCGTGGGGACGACGTTTACAAAAAGGTGAGCATGTTGAGCGGTGGGGAACGGGGCCGGCTGGCGCTGGCGCTGCTGGGTTTGCAGCAGGTCAATTTCCTCCTGCTGGATGAGCCGACGAACCATCTGGACATCCCGGCGCAGGAGGCGTTGCAGGCTGCGCTGGAGGAGTACGACGGCACGATTTTGCTGGTGTCCCATGACCGCTATCTGGTGGATCATCTGGCGACGCAAATCTGGGAACTGCGTGACGGCCGTCTCCGAATCTATCATGGCGGCTATCAGGCATATCTGGCGGCGCGGCAGCGGGAAACAGACACGGCCAAAGCGGAAGCGGCCCAGGAACGGGCTGCGCAAAAGGCCAGCCGTCCAGCCGATAACGGCTCCGGCCTGAGCAAAAACGAACGCCGCCGCCGCGCCCAGGCGCTGGCCGATCTGGAACTGAAAATCGAAGAGACGGAGCAGCAATTGGTTCAGCTAACGACGGCGCTGCAGGAGGCGACAGAATCGCAATCTTTTGATAAGATACAACGCATCGGCACAGAGTACGCGGCCACAGAAAATGAACTGGACAGGTTGATGGAGGATTGGGAGAAACTGGCGCATGAGCAACAATGAGGCGACCACTTATGCAGGCAAATTGATTGTGGGCTTAACGGGCAATATCGCCACCGGCAAAACGGCCGTGATGCGCCTGGCCGCCGAGCGGGGCGCTTTGACTATTGACGCGGACAAAATTGTACATGAATTGATGGACAATGACGCCAATATGCAGGCA